>DASRMN010000218.1:0-2249 GCA_035647935.1 Clostridia bacterium
AACCTCCTCTGTATACTATTATAAGGTAAGTCACAATGTCCCATACCTTTTTTATATCATATGGAAAAGTTGCCTTTATATTTGATATTGCCATAGTCCCTCTCCATTCAAATTCTAATTTCTTTCTTATACTCTTATCCGATAAAAATAATATCTCATATATAAAAACAACCGACATATCCCGGTAATATGGTCTTGTACCCTCTATTTTATACTTACACACTCCCAATCACAACATCTTTAAAGAAATAATTGTTATTTTTAAATAAGGGGTTCATAGACCTTAATATTTCTTAAGATACTATTTAATTACTGTAAATGGAAATACTATGTTTGAAATGGAGGATTTAATATGAAGAAGAATATTGCTATTGTAACCGGGGGAAGTAGTGGTTTAGGCAGAGAGTTTGTAAGACTGCTCTTGTATGAAAGTTATAAAGTATTTTTACGTCATTATTCCAGAGCATTAAATATTGAACTGAAGGGCAAAGGCATTTATGTCACGGTTGTTTGTCCGGCATGGTTGGATACTAATTTTTTTGTCCGTGCAGAAACCGGTGCGGAAAAATCTCCTAACAATTTCGTTGGCATTGAGACCCCGGGTAAAATTGCAAAAAGAGCTCTTAAGGATGCAAAAATGAATAAATCGCTGTCCATTTATGGTTTCCATTCAAGGCTCTCCCATATTGGAGGAAAATTACTACCTCAAAACCTGATAATGAAAATATGGTTAAAGCAACAACATCTATGAATTTCATAAGAAGTTGTTGCCTATATTTCTTTACTAAATGAGCATTATAAAAAAACGGCAGGATCTTATTCTTGCCGCGGTGAACACCAAACTATTAAATTGTTTTTTTTGGTGCGAGGGAAGGGAGTCGAACCCTCATGGTCTGTGACCAATAGTCCCTCAAACTATCGTGTCTACCAATTCCACCACCCTCGCATTAAGCATTTACATTACCTATTGATTTAATAAATAGCCTTGTCTATAAGGTACTGCCATCACAGATAGCGTGTCTGCCGTTCCACCACATCCGTAAATCAGGTTACCTTACTCATTATAATATTTTTTGTTTCAGGTGTCAACATGCCGCATCCCCGGATAACATCAAATTGTGGTAACCTTTTCTATGTTTCTATTTGTTATTTTTATGATAAATACACGGGACTACCCTTGATACACCGAAATATTTCAGGCACTGCATACATTGAATTTTATCATTCAGTATTGATATACCAATTATTAATATTTGAAAACATATTATAACTATGAGGTTTTAAGTCGCCCTTTATTTTTTTGTTCACTATTACCGCACCATTTTTAAAAAATAAACTAATATATGGCAATTCTTTAACAATATGTTCCTCAATATCGCTGAGCCTTTGTTTTTTTAATGTTGAGTTATTGCCGTTCAAGTAGGTATCCAATAAGATATCCAGTTTCTCATTATTATAAGCGATGAAGTTAGTACTATCTATTGCAGACGAATGAAACATATTTGTAATATCCGGTATATAGGATAACTCCCAACCCCCTAAAAATAGATCATAATTATTGGTAGCAAGTTGTTCCTTAAGGTCATCCCATTCTAAAAATTCAATTTCTAATTGTATGCCTACCTTATTTAAATCATCTTGAATAAATAGTGCAATTTGTTCTCTTAACTTATTGCCTGTATTAGTAATCAACTTAAGATTTATAGTTTTACCCTTTTCATTTACCACAAAATCGCTGTTTTCCTTCAGCGTATAGCCTGCCCTGCCTAAAAAGGTCGAAACTAAATTAGGATTGAGCCCGAGCTGAATTTTCTCATAATCATAGAGCCATGAATTGGGCATGACAGGATAATCCGTCACTGTAGCATGTCCCAAGCAAATATTATCAACAATTTTTTCTCTATCAATGCCATAAGCTATCGCCTTTCTGATATTTATGTCATTTAAAATATCTTTTCTAAAATTAACTCCTATAAATTCATAATCAGATATAACAAATTCTTCGTGCCTTATTGTCTTATCGTCCGTATATTTACCCCAGTCCGCAATATCGGTATATACAAAATCTATGTCTCCATTTTCAAATAGGGATAATTGAGCTTTTTCATCCGGGACAATAAGGACATTGATTTCTTCTATATAGGGTTTATCTCCCCAATAATCATCGTTGCGAACTAAGGAAATTTTCCTGGATTTGTCATACTCTTCTATTTTATACATTCCTGTTCCAACAATATTTAAATCCTCCT
>DASRMN010000219.1:0-2750 GCA_035647935.1 Clostridia bacterium
GTAATAATATGAATAAATTTTAGGGAAAGCATACTTTAATTAAAAAATTTTTAAAAACAGAGGGAGACTGCCTATGCAAATTATAAAACAACTCATACGGGAATTTGGACTGAAAGAAACTCAAATCCAAAACACCATACATCTGATAGACGAAGGGAACACAATACCCTTCATTGCCAGGTACAGAAAAGAGGTAACAGGGGGATTAAGTGACGAAATTTTAAGGAAGCTGTATGACAGGCTTATATACCTAAGAAATCTGGAGACTAGGAAAGAGGAAGTAATAAGACTTATAGACGAGCAGGACAAACTGACAGAAGAACTCAAAAAGGAAATATTGGAAGCGACCGTGCTCCAAAAGATAGAAGATTTATACAGACCATTCAGAGCGAAGCGGAGAACTAGGGCGACTGTTGCAAAAGAAAAAGGGCTGGAACCTTTAGCACAAATAATGTTGGCAGGAGAAACAACCCAAGGCACTGTTGAAGATCTAGCACTGCCATTTATTAACGAGGAATTAGAAGTAAATACTGTGGAGGAAGCCATAGAAGGTGCAAAGGATATAATTGCGGAAATAATATCCGATGATGCAGACTACAGAGAAAAAATCAGAAATGTCAATATAAACAGAGGAATAATCAGAAGTGAAGCAACGGACGAAGAAGAGAAAACCGTTTACGAAATGTATTATGATTTCAGTGAAAGTGTGAATAGAATCGCAAATCACAGGATTTTAGCCTTAAATAGGGGAGAAAAAGAGAAAAAACTGAAAGTAAAATTAATGAGCCCTGACGATGAAATAACAGAATATTTAATAAACCAAACTGTGATAAACGATAAAGCCATAACAAATGAAGTGTTAAAGGAAGCTATAGAAGATTCCTATAAAAGATTAATTTCACCTTCTATAGAAAGGGAAATCAGAAATATATTGACGGAAAAGGCTGAAGAAGAGGCTATAAAAGTGTTCGGTAAAAACACAAAACCTCTGTTGCTCACTGCTCCTGTTAAAGATGTCAGGGTCTTGGCCATAGATCCGGGCTACAGAACAGGTTGTAAAATTGCCGTACTTGATGAAACAGGAAAATTACTGGACTATACCACTATTTATCCTAGCGAACCCCAAAATAAAATAAAGGAATCCGAAAAAACAGTTAAAGAGTTAATATATAAACATGATGTGGATATAATCCCCATAGGCAACGGTACGGCTTCCAGGGAAACAGAGCTGTTTGTAGCAAATTTATTAAAGGAAATAGACAAGGAAGTATATTATACTATTGTAAATGAAGCCGGTGCTTCTGTATACTCCGCATCAAAATTGGCCACGGAAGAGTATCCGGACCTAGATGTGTCCATCAGGGGCGCAATATCTATAGGTAGGAGACTTCAGGATCCCCTAGCTGAATTGGTAAAAATAGATCCTAAAAGCATAGGTGTGGGACAGTATCAACATGATTTAAATCAAAACAAATTAGGGGAAACATTAAAAAATGTGGTAGAAGATTGTGTGAACAGTGTAGGTGTGGATCTAAACATTGCTACCCCATCTTTACTTCAGTATGTATCGGGAATCTCGGCTCCCGTAGCTAAAAATGTAGTAAAATATAGAGAGGAAAAGGGGAAATTCAAAAATAGAAGAGAACTCCTAAAAGTAAAAAGGTTGGGAGATAAAACATTCGAACAATGTGCAGGCTTTCTGAGGATCACAGGCGGAACCCATCCGCTGGACAATACTGCCGTTCATCCAGAATCTTATGAGATAACTATGGAACTGATAGAAAAACTAGGACATACTGCAGAGGATATTAAAAAAGGCAATCTTAAAAATATAGACGATGCTATACAAGAATATACCGAAGGAAATTCAAAAAATTTAAATAAACAGATAAAAGTATTGGCAGAAGAATTGGGCATAGGGGAACTTACTCTAAAAGATATAATAGAAGAGCTCAAAAAACCGGGAAGGGATCCCAGAGAAGAGATGCCAAAACCTATTTTTAGAAGCGATGTCCTGGATGTAGAGGATCTGGAATTAGACATGGTTATGAAAGGTATAGTCAGAAATGTGGTGGATTTTGGGGCGTTTGTAGACATCGGGGTAAAACAGGACGGTCTCGTTCACATTTCGGAGCTCAGTAATAAATTTGTAAAGGAACCCCTGGATGTTGTTTCCGTAGGCGATGAGGTTGAGGTCAGAATCATCGGCCTAGATATAGAACATGGAAGAATTTCATTAAGCATGAAGCAGGTGACGTTAGTGTAGCATAATAGGATTATGTTAGAATAGGGTTGTACAAACAAAGGAAAAATACTAAGTAGGTGCAATTATGAACTGTATCAATGTATCAAACCAAAAAGAACTTGAAGAAATAGCCGAGAAATTGGGTAAACTGGTTAATAGCGGGGATGTTATCTGTATGGTTGGAGACCTAGGAGCGGGCAAAACAACGTTTACCCAAGCTCTTGCGGTAGGTCTGGGAGTGGAGGATTATGTAACAAGTCCCACCTTCGTGTTGATTAACGAATACCATGGACGAATTCCGTTATATCATTTCGATGTTTATCGCATTAATGATATTAATGAAATGGAAGACTTGGGATATGAGGAATATTTTTACGGAGACGGGGTTTGCGCCATAGAATGGGCAGACTTGATAAAGGACATTCTTCCGAATAATCATTTGTGGATTGAAATTAAAATAACAGGTGCGGAATCGAGACAGATTTGTTTTGACGGTACAAATGAT
>DASRMN010000220.1:0-14902 GCA_035647935.1 Clostridia bacterium
AGACAGCTATATAAGGAGGGCGAATTTTATGGGATCCTATCCGGAAAAGCCAATTCGTATTGATTATTATCCAAAAACAAAAGAAGATACAGATGGGCTTGAGGAGCTGGAAATAGAAGATAATTTAGTTGGGGAAGCAGATTGCAGAATAATCGGTGAAAAAGGTCCCAAGAGGTGCAAAACCACGAAACATAGCAGCTGTGTAGCAAGGGATGCAGAAAGTGGGGAGGAAACAATAGGGGATCTGGAAGAGACCGAGGTGGAAGAGGCAAAGGCTACGAAAAAGGTTGTAGAGAAAACAGCAAAAAATAAAAAGGAAAACTAGTTATGCCGATAGGATTATGGGGGCGAGAATCGCCCCTGTAATTTTTTTAATATAGCCAAACTGGTTTTGTATTTATTATGGGAAATTTAAATCAGACCGCTAATTAATGCATAAAACACCTATGATGTTATATGAAAAACAATAAAGAATAATGCTGAGAAAAATAGACCCGAGTTAGCTTGGAATATATTGCTTGATTTTTTTATAATATAATTATATACTTTATATTATAATCAGGTACTAGCCTGAAGTACTAAACTGAGGTGACAAAGGTGAACAAATCCGGAAGGTTAAGTAAGGCAAACAGGCAAAAAAAGCTCTTGGTATTATTGAAGGAAGACCCGTTTATGACGGACGAAGATTTATCCAAGCATTTTAAAGTGAGTATACAAACCATCAGATTGGATAGATTAGAACTAGCAATTCCTGAACTCAGACAACGTATTAAAAATGTGGCGGAAAAAAACTATGAAAAGGTACGTAGTATTATCGGAGCGGAGATTGTAGGGGAACTGGTGGACTTAAACTTGGGTATCAGCGGAATATCAATTCTGGAAACCACACCGGAAATGGCATTCAGTAAAACCAGCATAGTCAGGGGACATCATATTTTTTCACAGGCTGAATCTTTGGCAATGGCTGTAATAGATGCCGAAGTAGCGTTGACGGGGGTATCCAACATTAAATATTTAAGCCCTGTAAGTGCAGGGGACAAGCTGGTAGCCAAAGCGGAGGTTACAAGGGTTAGGGGAAACAACCACTTTGTTCATGTTAAAATATATGTTAATCAGGTGCAGGTATTCAGGGGCAAATTTATATTGGTGATAATTAAGAGCAGGTGAGGAGGCAAGACATGAAGATTGTTATCGACGCAATGGGGGGAGACAATGCCCCGGTTGCTACCGTCGGGGGAGCTGTGGAAGCAGTCAAAAGCTATGATATAAATATTATACTTACCGGAAATGAACCGATGATAAAAAAACAGTTAGTGAAATATGATTACGTAAAAGAAAAAATTGAAATAATACATTGCAGTGAAGAGATTACCAACGAGGATAAGCCTGTGTCGGCGATTAGAAAGAAGAAAGATTCCTCAATGGTAAAAGCGTTGGAACTCGTTAAGGAGAAAAAAGCTGATGCTATTGTATCTGCGGGAAATACGGGAGCTTTATTGGCGGGCGGACTTTTAATTTTAGGGAGGATTAAGGGGATAGACAGGCCTGCACTTGCACCTGTATACCCAACTGTTAGGGGGGCATCAATACTCATTGACGGCGGTGCCAATCCGGATTGCAAACCGAGAAACTTTCTGGAATTTGGAATCATGGGAAGCATTTATGCTAGGGAGGTACTCGGAATAAAAAACCCAAGTGTATGTATCGTTAACATAGGTATGGAAGAAGAAAAGGGAAACGAGGTCGTAAAAGAGGCATATAGGCTCTGCAAGACAGGCCCCTTTGATTTTAAAGGAAACATGGAAGCTAGGGACATACCCGGCGGGTATGCTGATGTTATGATATGTGACGGTTTTACAGGTAATGTTATATTAAAGCTCACTGAAGGTTTAGCGGAATCTATTTTTAAGTTATTAAAAGAAGAATTTGTTAAAAACACTCTTAGAAAAATGGGTGCATTATTATTAAAATCAGGATTAGAGGATTTTAAAAAGCAATTTGATTATACAGAACATGGAGGGGCTCCATTTTTAGGGGTAAAAGGAGTATTGATTAAGGCTCACGGGAGTTCCGATGCAAAGGCTGTCAAAAATGCGGTAAGACAGGGAATCAAGTTTATAGAAAATAATGTACTTGATGATATAGCTAAAAAATTACTGATTTAGGGGAGGATATTATTGAGCAAATTTTTGTCGGTAGGCATTACAGGTACGGGGAGTTATCTCCCTGAAAAGAAACTGACTAATTTTGATCTGGAGAAAATGGTAGATACAACTGATGAATGGATTAGAACAAGGACCGGAATATCCAAAAGAAGAATTGCGGACGATAAAACCGCAACATCGGATTTAGCCACCGAGGCCGCTAAAATTGCTATTGATGATGCAGGCTTATCACCAAGGGACATCGGTTTGATTATAGTAGCCACCGTAACACCTGATATGGCGTTTCCGTCTACTGCATGTATAGTGCAGAAAAATATCGGCGCAGAAAATGCAGTGGCATTCGACATAGAAGCGGCATGTTCAGGGTTTCTATACGGTCTGGCTGTTGGGGAACAATTTATCAAAACAGGTATATATAAAAATGCATTAATAATCGGTGCCGAAACTTTGAGTAAAATAACCAACTGGAAAGACCGCAGGACCTGTGTTTTGTTCGGTGATGGAGCCGGGGCGGCAATATTACAGCAGGTTGAAGGAGGCGCCGGCATACTTTCCAACAGTTTGGGTGCCGATGGGGCCAAGGGCGATTATTTGACACAGCCTGCAGGGGGCTCCAGAATTCCGGCATCAATAGAAACCATTTCAAATAATCTGCATTATATACATATGGACGGGAGAGAAGTATTCAAATTTGCCGTGAGAACCATGTCAAAATCGGCCTTGGAAATCATAAAAGGTGTAGGATATAATATAGAAGATGTGGATTATATGATTCCCCACCAGGCTAACATAAGGATTATAGAAGCGGTTGCCAAAAAAATCAATCTGGCTATGGACAAGGTATATGTAAATCTGAATGATTATGGAAACATGTCCGTGGCTTCTATTCCGGTGGCGTTGGATGAAGCTGTAAAAAAAGGCAGTGTTAAAGCAGGGGATATAATAATACTGGTTGCATTCGGTGGCGGTTTGACTTGGGGCTCCTCTGTAATTAAGTGGTGCAAATAATTTTTGGAGGATAATTTTATGGTTAATACCGAAATATGTGAAATGTTAGGTATCAGATATCCTATAATACAAGGAGGAATGGCTTGGATAGCCACAGCCGAACTGACGGCGGCCGTATCCGAGGCGGGAGGATTAGGTATAATCGGTGCGGGCGATGCCCCTGCCAAGATTGTTGAAAAGGAAATTATAAGGGCCGGGGAACTTACTGATAAGCCCTTTGGGGTAAACATTATGCTGTTATCTTCCTTTGCGGAGGAGATAATAGATATTGTGTGCAAATATAAGGTGCCTGTAGTTACAACAGGCGCGGGAAATCCTGCCAAGTTTATCGACAAACTCAAAGGCGTCGGAATTAAAATAATTCCGGTTGTACCTTCTGTTGCGCTTGCAAAAAGAATGGAGAATCTTGGAGTGGACGCTGTTATCGTGGAAGGAACGGAGGCAGGAGGACATATAGGTGAGCTTACTACAATGGCATTGGTACCCCAAGTAGTAGATGCGGTTAACATTCCTGTTATTGCAGCCGGAGGAATTGCTGATGGAAGGGGTTTATTGGCCGCTTTGTCTTTGGGTGCGAAGGGTGTGCAAATAGGCACAAGGTTTATTTGTGCGGAAGAATGCATGGTACATGAAAACTATAAAAACATGATATTGGGAGCAAAGGACAGGGATGCTGTGGTTATGGCAAGAATCACCGGACATCCGGTGAGAGCATTGAAAAACAAACTGACAAGACAATTTTCTAAATTGGAAAAAAAGGGTGCTACAGCGGAGGAGATCGAACAGTTGGGGCAGGGAAAACTTAAGTTAGCCGTGGTGGATGGTGATGTTGAAAATGGCTCTGTGATGGCCGGACAGGTTGCCGGTATGGTTAGCAAAATTCAACCTTGTAAGGAAATAATAGAGGAAATTATATCAGGTGTCGGAAATCAGTTTGATCTGGTAAGTAAGTTTTATACGGAGGTATAATAGATGAATAAAATTGCCTTTGTTTTTCCGGGCCAAGGGGCTCAGTACGTGGGAATGGGAAAGGATTTTTATGACAATTTTTCAGTTGCAAGAACCATTTTTGAAGAGGCGAGCGGGGAAGTAAATATAGATATGGCAAAGCTCTGCTTTAGGGACCCGAAGAATGAATTGATAAAGACGGAAAACACCCAACCATCTATATTGACTGTTTCTATCGCTATATTGAGAGTATTGGAAAAAATAGGGATTAATTGTGACATAACCGCGGGATTAAGCCTCGGAGAATATGCGTCCTTGGTTAAGTCAAATGTGTTTTCATTTGGGGATGCTGTTAAATTAGTACAAAAAAGAGGTGGATACATGCAAAATGAGGTCCCTGTTGGTGTGGGAACTATGGCGGCTATTCTGGGATTAGATAGGGAAGGAATCAGATTATGTATTGAAAACTCAAAACAACATGGAATAGTAGAAGCTGCCAATTATAATTGTCCGGGACAAATAGTTATTTCAGGCGAAATAAAGGCAGTAGAAGCGGCGGTTAAAAAAGCAAGGGAAATCGGCGCTAAAAAGGCTGTTTTATTACCGGTAAGCGCTCCCTTCCATTGTAGTCTGCTTAAAGGTGCGGGGGAGAAACTTCAAAAAGATCTGGAGCAATTGAACATAAATGATCCCGAAATGCCCGTTGTGACTAATGTAGATGCCAAAATTTTATCCTCCGGTTCGAAAGTTATACCCTCCTTGGTTAACCAAGTAAGTAAATCCATACTATGGGAGGATTCTGTCTTATTGATGATAGATAAGGGGGTAAAAACCTTTATAGAAATCGGACCCGGCAAAATTTTGTCGTCCCTTATAAAAAGAACAGCGGGAGCTACAGCGGTTGAGGTAAACATCTATAATGTAGAAAACATGGAGGATTTTAAACAATTATTAAAAGTAAAATCGGGGGTGTAGATTTGGATCTAAAAGGAAAAACTGTTTTAGTAACAGGAGGTTCCAGGGGCATAGGGAAAGCTGTCGCCTTGGCCTTTGCTAAAGAGGGTGCAAATGTTATTATAAATTACATAAGCGATGAGGAAGGTGCAACAGATGTTATAAAGGAAATAAAAGATTTTAATGTTGAGGGGTTAGCGGTCAGGGCAAATGTTTCAAAGATTGAGGAAGTAAATAGGATGATTGGTGAAATCGAAGAAAATTTTGGCGGAATAGATATCTTGGTAAACAATGCGGGGATTACAAAAGACGGTCTTTTCATAGGGATGAAAGAAGAGGACTGGGATAGGGTAATAGAAATAAATCTAAAAGGCGTATTTCTATGTACAAAGGCTGTTATTAGGAAAATGATCAAACAGAAACACGGAAGGATTATAAATATATCATCGGTAGTGGGTGTTATCGGAAACCCGGGACAGGTAAATTATTGTGCATCAAAGGCCGGTGTCATAGGGTTTACAAAATCCCTAGCGAGGGAGGTGGCGAGCAGAAATATTACGGTTAATGCAATTGCCCCCGGATTTATAGAAACTGACATGACGGAAGTTTTACCCCAAGACATTAAAGAGGGCATAGTGGGAACCATTCCTATGAAAAGGTATGGTAAACCTGAGGATGTTGCAAATACAATAGTATTTTTAGGCAGTGGCAAGGCCGGCTATATCACCGGTCAGATAATTCATGTCGACGGCGGCATGGCAATGTGAACTGCTTTAAAATATATAAATATAAAAAATTAAGGAGGAAACGATATGATATTTGAAAAAGTTGTTGAAATTATTGCTGAACAATTAGGGGTAGGGGATGCCGGTGAAATCACAGAGACTACTTCATTGATGGATGATTTGGAGGCGGATTCCCTAGATGCTGTTGAAATAGTTATGAGTATTGAGGACGAATTCGGCATTGAAATTCCCGACGAAGATGCTGAGAGCTTTAAAAATGTTGGTGATATAGTTAACTATATAGAGGCTAACAAATAGCTATAAAAAATCCCGATTTAATCGGGATTTTATATGGGAGGTGGTATTGTGAAAAGAAGGGTAGTAATAACAGGAATGGGATGTATTACCCCCATAGGTATCGGTAAGAACAAATTTTGGGATTCACTAGCGAAAGGTGTATCCGGCATTGGCTATATTACAAAATTTAATACAAAAGACTTCAGTACCAAAATCGCCGCAGAGGTAAAAGATTTTGATGTTGAAGGTTATGTCGATAAAAGGGAAGCCAAGAGAATGGATAGGTTTACTCAATTTGCGGTTGCTGCTTCACAAATGGCGGTGGAGGATGCAGAATTAGATATAAAAAAAATAGATGCGGAACGTTTCGGTGTTATTTTAGGTGCGGGTATGGGTGGTATGTATACATTGGAGGATCAAGCCAAAAGACTCATGGAAAGAGGCCCGAGAAGGGTTAGCCCGTTTTTTGTTCCTATGATGATACCTAACATTGCATCCGGCCAAGTGTCCATTGCATTAGGGGCAAAAGGCCCGAACATATTAATTGTTACTGCATGTGCATCTTCTACAAATGCTATTGGGGAAGCTTTTCGTACAATTCAATATGGGGATGCGGACATTGTGATTACGGGAGGTACCGAGGCTTCCATTACACCGTTGTCCGTAGCAGGATTTTGTTCTATGAAGGCTTTATCAACTAATAATGATGAGCCCGAGGGGGCCAGTAGACCTTTTGATAAAAATAGGGATGGATTTGTGATGGGAGAGGGTGCCGGAATACTTTTAATAGAAGAACTGGAACATGCTCTTGGAAGGGGTGCCGATATTTATGCGGAACTTGTAGGTTATGGCAGAAGTTCCGACGCATATCATATTACTACTCCCGCGCCGGGAGGGGAGGGAGCTGCTAGGGCTATGGCATGTGCCTTGAAAGATGCCGACATAAATTATGATGTTGTAGATTATATTAATGCACATGGCTCAAGCACAATTTATAACGACAGATTTGAAACTGAGGCAATTAAGAAAACATTTAGGGAACATGCGTATAAATTAAGTGTGAGCTCAACGAAATCGATGACCTCCCACCTACTGGGTGCTGCGGGGGGCGTAGAAGCTGTTGTCTGTGTTATGGCAATTGTAAATGGAATTATACCTCCTACAATTAACTATGAAACACCGGATCCGGAATGTGACCTAGATTATGTTCCAAACATAGCAAAAAAAGCGGATATTAAATATGCCCTCTCAAATTCTTTGGGCTTTGGCGGACATAACGCCGCTGTTATTTTCAAAAAATATGAATAAATATTTTCTATAGTATTTATTATAGGAAGAGGTTCCTCTTCCTATAATTTTTTGCAATTAAAATGAAATAATAGTACAATAGAGAAAATTTGATTTAGTTTTTTGTGTTGTCTGTGCTATTGAACAGCACCTTATATTTTATTAAACGTTGGTTGTTTGTTCATTATGAGTTAGGTCAAATAAATACACAGGATTATATTATGGTTATTATAGGAAACTATGGGGGTAATAATGGGATGAAACCGGATAAAAGACGTCTGGAACAATTGAAGGAATTTCAAGGTATAATAAAATACAGATTCAGGGAAATAAATATTATAAATGAGGCACTGACCCACAGTTCATATTCCAATGAAAGTAGGGATAAACATACCTACAACAACGAAAGGCTGGAATTCTTAGGTGATTCGGTTTTGAGTACTGTAATCAGTGAGTATGTTTATTTGAAATATAATGATTTGCCCGAAGGTGAGTTAACAAAAGTAAGGGCTAACGTTGTGTGCGAACCGTCCTTGGCTTGTCAAGCCAAATCCATAAACTTGGGTAAATACCTATTGCTAGGTAAAGGTGAGGAAGTAACGGGCGGAAGGGATAGAATTTCCATATTGGCGGATGCATTTGAGGCAGTTATAGGGGCCCTATATCTGGACGGAGGAATTAAAATAGCACGTAGGTTTATATTAAACATGCTGGAAGATAGTGTGGAATTGGCCAGTACAGGCAATTTGTTCAGGGATTATAAAACAGATCTGCAGGAATTATTGCAGAGTAAATTTGACGATAAAATCAGTTACAAAGTAGTAAGTGAAACCGGCCCTGACCATGATAAAACCTTTGAGATTGAAGTGATACTGGGTAACAGGGTACTGGGTAAGGGACGTGGCAAAAGTAAAAAAGAAGCGGAACAAAATGCCGCCAAAAAGGCACTGGGTTAATAGTTGAACAATGGTTGAACAATAGTTGAGCAATCGTTCAACAATCGTTAATCTATTGTTATTAGACGGGGGGAGGAAAAGGATGTTTAAAGGTTTTATTGATAAATTTACGGGAAAAAACGATAAAATAGAAGGCTTATCAGAGATAAAAGGACATAAAGCTGACAAAAGGGATGATTTGGATGAAAAAACGGAAAGGACACAATATGAAATACAAGCAGAAGAGGTGGAAGACGGGTCTAAATTTAATTTATTTAAACGGCTAAAAGACGGGCTTTTTAAAACCAAAAAAGGGATTGTTGACAGGGTCGATAACTTGCTAAAATTATATAAAAAAATAGATGAAGCTCTGTTCGAGGAACTTGAGGAAATTCTAATTACAGCAGATATCGGTGTTCAGACAACATTAGAAATAGTAGATGATTTAAAGGACAAGGTTAGGGAGGGGAAAGTCCTAGAACCTGTTCAAATTAAGCAATTACTCATGGAGAAATTAAGGGAAATACTGGAGGAATTACCGGATTCTCAAATTAATATAGAGCCTTCACCTGCAATTATTCTGGTTGTAGGTGTAAACGGTGTAGGGAAGACAACTTCCATTGCCAAAATGGCTTTCCGTTTTAAAAACAAAGGCAAAAAAGTGTTGTTGGCCGCAGGGGACACTTTTCGGGCTGCTGCTATAGATCAATTAAAGGTTTGGGGCAATAGGGTCGGTGTTGATGTAATATGTCACCGGGAGGGTGCAGATCCCGCCGCTGTCATATATGATGCCATACATGCTGCAAAGGCAAGGGAAATTGATGTATTAATATGTGATACTGCGGGCAGACTCCATAACAAAAAGAATCTAATGAACGAATTAGGCAAAATATCCGGGATTGTTGACCGGGAATATAGTGATGCATCTAAGGAGACCCTGTTAGTTTTGGACGCTACCACCGGACAAAATGCTATTCAACAAGCAAAGGTATTTAAAGAAGCAGCGCAGATTACCGGTCTCGTATTAACAAAACTGGACGGAACAGCAAAAGGCGGGGTAGTTGTAGGGATAAGCAGAGAATTAAACATTCCTGTTAAGCTCATAGGGGTTGGAGAACAGATGGAAGACCTACAGGAATTCGATCCCCAAACATTTGTCAGAGCCATGTTTGGAGAAGATGAATAAAATGCTTGACATGCAATTTTTATTAGTGTAGAATTACACCTGTAAAGTAATTCTACTTTACAGGTAAATGATAGGAAGTGCCTATATGTTGGAGAAAACAGTAGAGATTTCAGTTTTATATGATTTTTATAACCAATTGTTAACCGAAAAGCAAAGGGATATAGTGGACCTCTATTATAATCAAGATTTGTCATTAGGAGAAATAGCTGAGGAGTTTGATGTATCCAGACAAGCTGTTTATGATGTATTAAAAAGGACGGAAAGGTTATTGTATCAATATGAAGAAAAACTCAACTTTATAAAACTTGTGAACATCAAAAATGAAAAAATTTCAAAAATGTTAGATAGTATAATTGATTTAGAAAACGAACTGGATTTAATCCCTTATCCTGAGCAACTGAAGAAACGAATTTTTCGTGTTAAGGATGAATTGTATAAGTCTCTGAATGATTGGGCTCTTATGAGAGAGGTGTAGCCATGATTTTCGAAAATTTAGCGGAAAAACTTCAAAACGCATTCAAAAAATTAAAAAACAAAGGCAAATTGACAGAAAAAGATGTAAACGATGTTATGAGGGAGATAAGGCTCGCCCTTCTGGAAGCGGATGTTAATTTCAAGGTTGTCAAAGATTTCGTAAACAAGCTTAAAGAGAGGGCGGTAGGCTCTGAGGTCCTAGAAAGTTTAACCCCCGCCCAACAGGTTATAAAAATAGTGAATGAGGAATTAACGGAATTGATGGGAAAAGCCCAAAGTAAAATTAATTTTGCTTCTAGGCCCCCCACCATCATAATGCTCGTGGGTCTTCAGGGAACAGGTAAAACTACAACTACAGGTAAGTTAGCGAGCATGTTAAAAAAACAGGGAAAAAGACCTTTATTAGTAGCCGGGGACATATACAGGCCGGCAGCCATAAAACAACTTCAGGTTGTGGGTGAACAGGTAGAGACACCGGTATTTACCATGGGAGACAGGCAAAACCCGGTCGACATAGTAAAAGCCGGTATAGATCATAGTATCAATAACGGTAATGATGTTGTTTTGATAGATACAGCAGGTAGGCTTCATATTGATGAAGAACTCATGGAGGAGCTTAAAGACATAAAATCTGCAGTCAAACCCCATGAAATACTTTTGGTGGTAGATTCTATGACAGGCCAAGATGCGGTAAATGTTGCAGAGCATTTTGATGAGGGGTTAGGCATTGATGGTGTTATATTAACGAAACTGGATGGGGATGCACGTGGGGGTGCCGCATTATCAGTCAGGGCCGTTACCGACAAACCTATTAAATTTGTGGGACTTGGCGAAAAACTTGACGATTTAGAACCGTTTCATCCTGATAGGATGGCCTCCAGAATTTTAGGTATGGGTGACATGCTTAGTCTCATTGAAAAAGCACAAGAAAGTTTTGATGCTAAAAAGGCCAAAGAGTTGGAAGAAAAAATTAGAAACCAACGGTTTACTTTTGATGATTTTTTAGATCAGCTTCAGCAAGTACAGCAAATGGGGTCTATCAGTCAAATACTTGAGATGATTCCGGGTATGGGGGGCAAACAGCTTAAGAACTTGGATATAGACGATAAAGAGTTGGTATATGTTAAGGCTATCATACAATCCATGACCCGGGAAGAAAGACAAAACCCGAACATCATTAATGGGAGCAGAAGAAAAAGAATTGCAGCCGGTAGTGGAACTTCTGTGCAGCAAGTAAATAAACTATTAAAGCAATTTGAACAAACCAGAAAGATGATGAAGCAGTTCACAGATATGGAAAGATCAATCAAAAAAGGTGGAAGACCTAAAATGCCTTTTTTCGGTAGACAGTAATTATTTTTGAGGGAGGTGGAACAATGGCGGTTAAAATCAGACTGAAAAGGATGGGTGCAAACAAAAGACCTTTCTATAGGATAGTAGTAGCAGACTCGAGAGCTCCGAGGGATGGGAGATTTATAGAAGAAATCGGGTACTATAATCCAATTTCTGAGCCAAAACAAATTGAAATTGATGGCGAAAGAGCTGAAAAATGGTTAAAAGATGGTGCACAACCTACAGACACAGTAAAAGATTTGTTCAGAAAAAATGGTATAATTTAATAATTACCTTAAATTGGGAGGTAGAAAAGAATGGGTCATTTAGTGGAGATTATTGCTAAAGGATTGGTAGATAATCCTGAACAGGTAAATGTCAATGAAATAGAAGGAAACAGATCGATTATTTTGGAATTAAAGGTTGCTCCCGAGGATATGGGAAAAGTAATCGGCAAGCAGGGAAGGATCGCCAAGGCGATCAGAACAGTTGTAAAGGCCGCTGCTACAAAGCAAAACAAAAGGGTAATTGTTGAGATCATTCAATAATGTTAAGGTAGTTCAATTCTTGTTTACGGCATATTGAAAAGGGAGCATATATCTATTATGGAAAAGATGCTGAAGGTGGGTAAGATAGTTGGTACACATGGAATAAAAGGGGATCTGAAAGTTTTCCCTCTTACAGATTATATGGAACGTTTTGAAGAATTAAACTGGGTTTATATGGATGGCGGCAGTAAAAAGTTTTATATAAAAGGTGTAAAGTATATGCCTACTGTTGTGCTTTTATCTTTCGAAGGGTATGAAGATATTGATTCAGTTAAAAAATTCAAAGACAGATATCTGCTTATCGATGGGACCCAGCGAAGAAATCTACCGGAAGATACTTACTATATGGCCGACATTATTGGGATGGACATATATACAGTAGAAAATAAATACATTGGCAAAGTAAAGGACGTGGTCCAAACAGGCTCCGGTGAGGTATATGTTATAGAAGATGAAAATGATAAAGAAATTATGATACCTGCTGTTAAGGAATTTATACCCGAAATTTGTTTAGAGGAAGGTAAAATTATTATAGATCCCATAGAAGGGATGATGTAATGATAATCAAAGTAATGACCCTGTTTCCCGAAATGTTTCTGGGACCTTTAGACAACAGTATAATCCAGCGAGCAAAGGAAAAAGATATTATCGACCTTGAATATATCAATATACGGGATTTTTCCGATAACAAACATAAGAAGGTGGATGATTACCCGTATGGCGGGGGCCCGGGAATGGTTATGGCTCCTCAGCCTATTTTCGATTGTTACAATTATATATCCAACATGCCAGATTTAAAGGAAAGCGGGAAACCGAGGGTTATTTATTTATCCCCTAAGGGTAAGGTTTTTAATCAGCAAATGGCAATTGAGTTTTCTCGGGAAAAACATATTATAATGCTTTGCGGCCATTATGAGGGAGTCGATCAAAGGGTAATAGACGAAATCATAACCGATGAGGTTTCAATAGGAGACTATATATTGACAGGCGGGGAAATACCGGCCATGGTACTTATAGATTCTATAACCAGATTATTACCGGGAACGTTATCACAGGATCAATGTTATGAGGATGAAACTTTTCATTCCGGTTTATTGGAATATCCGCAATATACTAGGCCTGCAAGTTTTAGGGGAATGGAAGTGCCCGATGTACTTATTTCCGGTAACCATAAAAAAATTGACGAGTGGAGGAGAAAAGAATCTCTGAAATTGACCTATAAAAGGCGGCCGGAATTATTGAAAAACATAAAGTTAAGTGATGAGGAAAAAGGCTTCCTGAATAGCATTAAGGAGAATAACTGTTAAGCAATTGATTAACTATATATTGTTATATTTTAATTGCTATGATATAATTTACAAGGTAGAACGGACGGTCCTCTATACATTGTAAGAACGTCTATGAGAAGGAGAGAGGCAATTATGGATATCTTAAGAATAGTTACAAATGAACAGCTAAAAAAAGATACTAACGGATTTGGTACCGGAGATACTGTAAGGGTACACGTTAAAATTAAAGAGGGTGCCAGGGAAAGAATTCAGGTATTTGAAGGCATTGTAATCAAAAGACAGGGGGGCGGGATCGCTGAAACCTTTACGGTCAGAAGGATAGCCTCAGGCGTAGGAGTAGAAAGAACATTCCCTGTACATTCTCCCAGAATAGAAAAAGTCGAAGTTATCAGAAGAGGTAAAGCCAGAAGAGCCAAAACCTATTATCTGCGTGATAGGATCGGTAAGGCGGCATTTAAAATCAAAGAAAGGAAAAGATATTAATTTGAAGGGACTGATTTCAGTCTCTTTGTTATTATGGCACATATTGTATTCAGGCACATTGATTTTAGGCTTCCGGTATTGTATTTTTGCGCACTGACTTCAGGCTTCCGAGTTTTGTATGGATTGAGTCATGGACATGTTTTTGGGGGTAGAAATAATGAACATTAATTGGTATCCGGGACATATGAAAAGAACCAAAAAACTTTTAAGGGAACAGCTTAAACTTATAGATATAGTTTATGAGCTATTAGATGCTCGTATACCGTTAAGTAGCAAAAACCCTGATTTGAACCGAATTATGGGCAATAAATCCAAAATTATTATACTCAATAAAATTGATTTAGCGGATCCAATGGTTACATCCATGTGGGCAAAATATTTTAAGGAACAACAGATTATAGCGATTCTTGTTAATACAATTACGGGTGATGGAATAAGGCAAGTAATAAACGAGACTGAGAAGATTATAAAACCTAAAATGGATGCCCTAGTAGAGAAGGGAAGAAGACCGAGGCCCGTGAGAATAATGGTTGTTGGGATACCTAATGTTGGAAAATCATCACTTATTAATAAATTGGCAGGAAGAAAAAGCACACAAATAGGGGATAAACCAGGGGTAACCAAAGGAAAACAGTGGATTAGATTAAGGGGAGATATGGAGCTGTTAGATACCCCCGGCATTTTATGGCCAAAAATCGGGGATTTTACGGTTGCATTAAACCTAGCATTTACAGGAGCTATTAAAGATGAGATAATGGATGTTGAAACATTGGCATATAAATTGTTGGAAATACTATGGACCAATTATAAGGAAAAAATTGTTGAAAGATATAAAGTAGGGAGTGAATACGATACTATCATAGATTTGATGGATCATATAGCGAGAAATAGGGGATGTATTTTAAAGGGAAATGAAATTGATTATTTCAGGATATCAAATATAATATTGGACGAATTCAGGTCTGCAACGGTTGGACGTATTTCTCTGGAGAAACCGTAAATTGGGGTTAGAGGTCAAATGGGACAGTGGGGATAACAATCAAAAGGGGAAAGTTAAATGCCTACCTTAGATATAGAAAACTCGATATGGAATAAAGGATACAATTATATAGCTTTTTGTGACGAAGTGGGCCGTGGATGTCTGTTTGGTTCGGTCTTGGCCGCAGCAATTATTATGCCAAGGGGTTTAGTTATAGAAGGTGTTAAGGATTCTAAAAAATTGTCCCCTAAAAAAAGAGAAAGATTATATAAAATTATTAAAGAGGAATGTG
>DASRMN010000221.1:0-7870 GCA_035647935.1 Clostridia bacterium
ATCGTTGGTAGGTCAAATGCAACGAATACCAAATTTGTATGACCGAAGGGAATAAACAAATTTGAGTATGAGACTGCGAACCCGATTTCCCAAAGCTTACAATTCTAGTATTTTCATTTAAAAATGAAAAATAGAATTGCATGGCTCTGGACTTGCAAGGCAAATCGATGGTAGGTCAAACGCAACGAGCACCAACCCTAATTTAGGTTTATGACAGGAGTGTCCGCCAGGACCAAATTTGCGCGAACGGAGAGAGCGAACAAATTTGTGTTGCTCGACTGCGGAGAATGACCTAATTTGCGCGACCAAAGGGAGTGGCAAATCGATGGTAGGTCAAACGCAACATTCGTTTCACTCATTTCTCCATTCACTTCGTTCACTACGCTGTCCGTTTTGTCAGCAACTCGCTTCGCTTGTTGGACAAAAAGGCAAAGAACATCAAATTTGCACGACCAAAGGAAGTAAGCAAATTTGCAATGTTCGACTGCACATACTGTCTGCCTCAGGATGACAAAAATGTGGGATTTTCATAGCAATGACGAACCATATCATCCTGACCCGATAAAGCAATCATTTTAAGGCCATACGGGTGGTTGTTGCAGCCCTTCGCCAACATCAAAACCAAACATTAAATTCATATTTTGTATAGCCTGACCTGCGGCCCCTTTAACTAGGTTGTCTATGGCACTCACTATGATAACTGTTCCCGTTCGTTCATCTATCCTAAAACCTATATCACAATAATTGGAGCCATAAACCGCTTTTGTCTGTGGATATTCCCCTTCTTCCAGTATCCTTACAAACTGTTGGTCATTATAATAATATTCAAGTGTGTCCCTAACATCCTTTGTCTTTACTCCCTTGTTGTTAATTATATAAATGGTACTTAAAATTCCGCGTGTCATGGGAGCAAGATGAGGTGTAAATTGCGCCATAACCTTCTTCCCGGCCGCTATGGATAATTCCTGTTCAATTTCCGATGTGTGTCTGTGAGTACCTATACCATAGGCCCTGAAGTTTTCGTTGCACTGTGAAAATAAATTTGCGTCCCTGACAGACCTGCCTGCACCTGAAACACCTGATTTTGAATCTACTATTATAATGTCATTATCAACGAGTTTTTCTTTTAATAACGGATATAACGGCAAAAGAGCGCTAGTCGGATAGCAGCCTGGGTTTGCAACAAGCCGGGTTTTACTGATTTCATCACTATATATCTCGCACAAACCGTATACGGCTTCATCTAATATATTTTCTGCTTCATGTTTTGTATCGTACCACTGCTCATAGGTATCGACACTTTTTAACCTAAAATCTGCTGAAAGGTCTATAACTTTTTTGCCCCTTTCCAGTATCTTCCTCACAGGTTGTTGACTCAGCCCGTGTGGGAGTGCAGTAAAAAACACATCTATATCGTCTAAATTTTCATCTAAATTTATGGAAACACATTTATCATCTACTACACCTTTGAAATTAGGGT
The DNA here is from genome assembly GCA_035647935.1 of Clostridia bacterium. Classification (GTDB taxonomy): domain Bacteria; phylum Bacillota; class Clostridia; order Peptostreptococcales; family Natronincolaceae; genus JAAZJW01. The sequence goes on from DASRMN010000221.1 coordinate 1,481, forward strand.
AAACCTTACTATATTCCATAGAAGCATAACTCCTGGAATCCAAAAAACCTATATCCAGTCTTTTATGTTGAGAAACCAGCCTCACTAATTCTCCCCCTGCATATCCTGTTGCTCCTATGATGCCTACCTTAACCATGTTTTCACCTTCTCTTTTTTATTTCCGAGCGTGCGATCGAAAATCGCCCCTACGACCTACTACACTACAGGCGATCAGAGATCGCCCCTACAATCTGCCACCTCGCGGGCGATCGAAGAGCGCCCATACGACCCAATTATCCATGGGCGATTAGAACCCGCCCCGTTTGTTTTCATAATTATACATTAAAATTAATAATTATGCAATGTTTTTTTATTTTTTCACAAAAAAATGAACCTTTGAAGAGTTCACCCCCAACAAAACGAGTGGAACCCCCCAAAGGTCGGGTCTATTTTGTCCTCCCTAGATTTGTACGTGTCACCCGCGCCACAATAAATGAAAGCATTATTCTAAATATAGATCCTTCACCGGTCAAACTTATACTGCCCGTTTCAGGATGACAAAAATTTGGGACTTTCATACCAATAACGAAAATATGAGGTTTTTACTATTCTTCTTTCAGTCTGATCAGTAATTCCCCCACTTTTACCTGTTGTGTCTCTCTTACTAATATACTGTCTACTATGCCGTCTACAGGAGCCGTAATGTTAGTTTCCATTTTCATGGCTTCAAGTAAAATAATACTCTGATTTTTGTCTACCTTTTCTCCCTCTCTTACTAAAATTTTGACTACTGCTCCGGGAATAGTAGCACCTATCTCAAATTTATTTTCCGGATCCGCCATTTGAGTAAATATTTGTTTATCGGTTCCAATTAATTTGCTTGCTTTATCAAATATTTTTACTTCCCTGCGATTTCCATTCACCTCAAATACTACGGTTCTGTTTCCTTCATTATCCAGTTTACCAATCTCCTGCAATTTAATAATTAAAGCCTTACCCTCTGCAATTTCCACCTCACAAGTTTCACCTTCGTATAATCCATGGAAAAATATATCGCTTCCCATTCTACTCAAGTCTCCATATTCATTGATAAAATCCAGATACCCTTCATACGTCTTCGGATAAAGTGCATATGATAGCAGTTTTTTCTTATCCGGATCCATATTATATTTTTCCTTCAAATGTCTTGCAATAGCATCAAAATCTTCCGGCTCTAATAGTTCACCGGGTCTTACTTCTATAGGAGTTTCGCCCTTTAAAACTATATCCTGTAACTTCTTAGGAAAACCTCCGCTTGGCTGTCCAAGCATACCCTTAAAGTAATCTACAACAGATTCAGGGAAGGTCATATCTTTTGCCTTCCGGTATATATTTTCGGGATTTAAATCATTCTGTACCATAAATATAGCTAAATCCCCCACTGTTTTGGATGATGGTGTAACTTTTATAATATCACCCAGCATTTCGTTAACTGTTTTGTACATTTCTTTAACTTCATCAAATCTATGCCCCAAACCAAAACTATCTACCTGTGGTTTTAAATTAGAATACTGTCCACCGGGGATTTCATATTTATAAATTTCTGCTGTTGCAGATTTTAAATCAGATTCAAACTGTTCAAAAAGCGGTCTCACGGCACTCCAATAATGAGAAAGTTTCTGTAAATCATCTGTATTCATTTTAGTATCTCTTGAAGTGTTTTCCAGAGCCGCAACAACCGAATTTAAGCATGGTTGGCTGGTAAGTCCGGACATACTGCTAATAGCAACATCTGCAATATCTACTCCCGCATCTACTGCCATCAGTACAGTAGCAACACCGTTACCGGTAGTGTCATGGGTATGAAGATGTATAGGAATAGAAATTTCATCTTTCAATGCTTTAATCAGTTTTTGTGAAGCATAAGGTTTCAAAAGAGCTGACATATCTTTTACGCCTAATATATGTGCGCCTGTTTTTTCGATTTCTTTGGCCATATCTACATAGTACTGTAAAGTATATTTATCCCTTTTTGTATCCAGGATATCGCCGGTGTAACACATACATGCTTCCGCAACTTTACCGGTTTTCAATACTTCATCAATGGCTACCTCCATGCCTTTTAGCCAGTTTAAAGAATCGAAAATTCTGAATACATCTATGCCGGTTTCTGCAGATTCACGAATGAACTCCCTTATAACATTATCGGGATAATTTTTGTAACCCACCGCATTGCTGCTTCTTAAAAGCATTTGGAACAAGATATTGGGTATTCTTTCACGCAATATTTCTATACGTTCCCAAGGGGATTCCCCTAGGAAACTATAGGATGCATCAAAGGTAGCTCCACCCCACATTTCCAAGGAAAAAAAATCTCCTGCTAAAACAGAGGTAGCCCTAGATATTTTTGCCATGTCTATGGTTCTCAGTCTTGTTGCCATCAAGGATTGGTGAGCATCTCTCATAGTAGTATCAGTCAACAATAGTTTATCCTGATTTTTAATCCACTTCACCAATCCTTTGGAACCCTCATTATCCAATATCTGTTTTGTCCCGTATTGGTTTTTGGGTCTTGTTACATATGGAACTACAGGTATATCAAATTCCTTTTTTATTCCTTTTGTTTCATTAACCACCTTTTCCCCAATATATTTAAGCAGTTTTAATTCCCTGTCACTCCGAGGTTTAATATCGAAAAGTTCGGGATTGTTTTCTATAAAACCGGTATTGGATTCTCCTCTTCTGAAGGTTTCATGGTTTAATACATTGACCAAAAATCCGATATTAGTTTTAACCCCGCTGATTTTGGACTCTGTCAGGGAACGAATCGATTTTCTGATGGCATCTTCAAAGGTTCTTGATGAAGATGTCACTTTTACTAATAGGTTATCATAATAAGGACCAATTTCAGAACCTGTAAAACCGCTGCCCCCGTCCAGCCTTATCCCGGGTCCGGAGCTCGTTCTATATACGTCAACCCTTCCTATACTCGGTAAAAATTCGCTGCTTGCATCCTCACAGGTTATTCTACATTCTATAGCATAGCCCCTTGAAGTTATATCCTGTTGGGATTTAATTCCTATTCTCGGGCTGTCCAAGGTATAACCCTGAGCTATTAAAATTTGATTTTGCACAATATCAACGCCGGTCACTACTTCTGTAATTGTATGCTCCACCTGTATTCTGGGGTTCACCTCAATAAAATAATGGTTTCCATAAACGTCCAATAAAAATTCTACCGTTCCAGCATTTTTATAGTCGACAGCCCTTGCTATTTTCAAGGCATCTTCACATATTTCCTCCCTTTTTTCATCAGACAAGAATATGGCCGGGGTAAATTCTACCAGCTTCTGGTGCCTCCTCTGTACGGAACAATCCCTTTCATAGAGATGTACTATGTTACCATACTCATCCCCCAGTATCTGTACCTCTATGTGTTTGGGCGCCTTTAAATATTTTTCAATAAAAATATCATCATTACCGAATGCCTTTTTAGCCTCACTTTTGGCACTGTTAAAGGCCTCTGCCAATTTTTCCCCTGACCTCACAACACGCATGCCTCTCCCGCCACCGCCGGTGGCAGCCTTAAGCATAACCGGATATCCGCAACAATCAGCAAATTCTACCAGTTCCTTTTCAGAAGTAATAGGTTTTTCCACGCCGGGTATTGTCGGCACACCTGCTTCCTTCGCTATCAGTTTAGATCTGATTTTGTCTCCTAATTTTTTGATTGTTTTATAGGAAGGACCGATAAACACAATTCCCGCCCTTTCGCATTTTTGTGCAAATTCCGGATTTTCAGATAAAAATCCATATCCCGGATGAATGGCATCTACACCCTTTTTTAATGCCAAACCGATTATCTCCTCAATATTTAAATATGCTTCTATAGGGCCTTTGTTTCTTCCTATCAAGTAGGCCTCATCCGCCTTTGTTCTAAAAAGGGAACGCTGATCCTCGTTAGAATAAACAGCCACGGTTCTGATCCCCAGCTCACGGCAAGCTCTAAAGACCCTTATTGCAATCTCTCCTCTATTTGCTACCAATATACGTTTAAATTTCTTTATGCTCATCATTTTTACCCCCCTTCGCAGAAACAAAAGGATGTTTCAAAACTGCTGAAAAAGTCCCAGATTGTACAATTCCAAATCCAACGAAAATTATACTTTTTCAGTAACCCAAAAACATCCCCATCTTCATAACTATATATTCGCTATAATCGCATCTGTAAATTTGGTGGTAGACAATTTACCACCTATATCTATTGTACGACTTTCACTATTTTTGAGCAAGTCCTCCAAGGCTTTTTCGATTTTAAATGCTGCCTCCGTTTCATTGATATATTTCAACATCATTACACCGGAAAGTATGGCTGATATAGGATTTGCTATATTCTTACCCGCAATATCAGGGGCCGAACCATGAACAGGTTCAAATACAGCAAAATCGTCCCCTATGTTACCACTGGGAGCGATTCCCAATCCCCCTATCAATCCGGCACCTAGGTCGGATAGAATGTCCCCATATAAATTCGGTGCTACAATAACTGAAAAATCCTTTGGGTTAATAACCATTTTCATTGCCATAGCATCCACAATTATGTCTTCGAATTGAATATCCTTATAATTATCAGCTACTTCTTTTCCTACTTTTAAAAACAGCCCATCGGAAAGTTTCATGATGTTAGCCTTGTGTGTAAGGGTTACTTTTTTTCTTTTTTCCTTTCTTGCAAGTTCAAACGCAAAGCTGCATATTTTAAGACTGGCATCCCTGCTTATTATTTTAATGCTCTGTGCTATATCTTCATTGACCATAAATTCTTTGCCTGTATACAGGCCTTCTGTGTTTTCTCTTACAACGACAAAATCCAAATCCCTATATAGAGAATCTATGCCATCGAAGGATTTTATAGGTCTTATATTGGCAAATAATTTAAAATGCTGCCTCAGTGCAATGTTTATACTTCTGAAACCTGTGCCAATCGGCGTTGTAAGTGGGCCCTTTAAGGCGATTTTATTTCTTTCTATGCTTTGTATTGTTTCGTCCGGTAAAGGGTTGCCATATTTTTCATATGTTGAAAATCCTGCTTCTTGTTTGTCCCATGTTATCTTAACACCTGTTGCTTCTATTATTTTGACTGTTGCATCTATGATATCCTTTCCTATTCCGTCTCCGTCGATTAAAGTGATTGTTCTGTTCATGTTTCTCCTCCCGTTGTTTTATATATAAATGGGCGACCACAGGTCGCCCCCACATCCTGATATGTTACTCCTACATTGTGTTCAGCAGTCCTCCGCTTTTTAGTATGTCAGCATGTCTTTCTGTTATATCCAGGTTCATAACATATTGTAAATTTTTTGTTTTATTCAGAACCGTCATTTCACCGGAATCTATACCCGAGAGAAGGTTTTTGATCTCCAATTCATCAAAAATGTCTATGGTTGAATAATCGTCATTATCTTTAAACGTTAAAGGTATAATTCCATTGTTTATGAGGTTGTTTTTATGAATCCTTGCAAAGGATTTAGCCATTACAGCCTTTATGCCCAGATATAGAGGGGCCAGTGCAGCATGTTCACGGCTGGATCCTTGCCCATAATTCAGGCCTCCGACTACTATACCGCCTCCGTATTTTTTGGCATTTACCGCAAAGTCCTTATCAACTTGACTGAAACAAAATTCGGACAAATAAGGTATGTTTGACCTATATGGAAGCAAATGTGCATTTGAAGGCATAATATGGTCAGTGGTTATTCCGTCCCCTACCTTTATTAAAGTTTTTCCTGTAATCGAATCCTCCAACGATTTATTTTTAGGAAACGGTTTTATGTTTGGTCCACGTATTATCTCTACGTCTTTACCTTCCTTGGCAGGTTCAATTATTAAATTATCATTTATTAAAAATGTATCCGGAATTTCTATGTTCAGATCTACATCCCCGTCAAAGTCCTCCGCCGATGCAATGTAACCTTTTATAGCGGATACAGCCGCTATTTCAGGACTTGCTAAATAAACATCCGCTGTTTCCGTGCCACAGCGTCCTTTGAAATTTCTATTGAATGTTCTCAATGAAACTCCATCAGTACTCGGTGCTTGCCCCATACCTATACAAGGCCCGCAACCGCTTTCCAGTATTCTCCCACCTGCATTTATAATTTTAGCCAGTGCCCCGTTTTCAGACAGCATAGTGAGCACCTGCTTAGAACCGGGCGAAACCACTAAAGAAACATTTTCATGTACGGTTTCACCATCCAATATATTTGCAACTTTCATTAAATCTACAAAAGATGAATTTGTACAACTTCCGATAGCTACCTGGGTAAGCCTTGTGCCCCTTACTTCCTTTGCCGGAACCACGGCATCGGGAGAATGGGGACAGGCAATCATCGGTTCCAGTTCGTCTAAATCTATATTTATAACTTCATCATATAC
>DASRMN010000222.1:0-4863 GCA_035647935.1 Clostridia bacterium
TGTTTGCGGTAAATAATAAAATCATTTTTTGGGGTGAAGTTTATGCATAAAAGGAAAATATATGTGATATTAATCTGTGTTATCAGTATGATGACAACCGTATCCTATGGAAATGAGCATAGTACAGAGTTAGAGGTAGGAGGACGGTCTGCTATTGTTATGGATGCGAAGGTGGGAAGGGTTATGTACGAAAGGAACATACATACAAAACTTCCTATGGCCAGCACCACAAAAATTATGACGGCACTATTGGCAATTGAAAATATTCCGTTGGATAAAAAGGTAAAAGTACATCCGGAGGCCCCGGGTATAGAAGGGTCTTCCATATATTTAATGGCAAATGAAAGAATAATGGCAAGGGATTTAATATATGGCCTGATGTTGAGATCAGGGAATGACTCCGCCGCTGCGATTGCATATGAAGTATCAGGTTCCATTGAAGATTTTGCAATGTTAATGAATGAAAGGGCAAAGAAGATAGGTGCGAAAAACACGAATTTTACAAACCCTCACGGTTTACATGAAGAAAATCATTATACAACAGCATATGATTTAGCATTAATCACAAGAGAGGCTCTTAAAAATCCGGTATTTAAAGAGGTAGCAAAAACAAAATTTTGGGTGGCTGACAGGGAGGGTCATAAATATTTTTCGAACAAAAATGCAATTTTGGACATGTGCGAGGGTGGCGACGGAGTAAAAATCGGGTATACGATGAGGGCGGGCAGGTGCCTAGTAGCATCTGCGACCCGAGGCAATATGCAGTTAATTGCCGTAACGTTAAATAATTATAACTGGTTTGATGCTGCCACAAAGTTATTAGATGAGGGTTTCAATCTGTACAGACCCCATACCCTGTTTGATAAGGGGCAAACAATCACCAGAACCGGGGTTTTAGATGGAAAAAGCAAGGAAGTTTCCCTTAGTGCACTCAGAAGTTGTGTTGTTCCGTTAACTAAGGGGGAAAAAGAAAAACTCCTTACAGTTATTGATATACCCGGGGTTTTGCATGCTCCTGTGGAAAAAGGACAGAACATAGGTAAGATGACCACGTATTTAGATGGGAGGATACTCAATACAACATATCTGGTTACCGGTGAATCCATAGAAAAGCGAGATTATAAAGATAGAATTAGGGACTTTTTTGGTATAAAGAAGAAGGTTGGTTTTTTATAAACTTATTATTGAATTTTCTATAGAAAACATGTATGACTTAAAATCTACACAAAGGGCTTTGTTCACTAAGTGGAACCCGAGTAATCCAAGTTACTCGGGGATTTTTGTATAAAAAATCAGTAACACAATGCTATTGATAAAATATGATAACAATATGGTTAATTTTTTTATATGGACATAAAGATATCCAAATTAAGGCAGAGGTTAACCCTAAGGGGGAGGTTCTATGAATTCTAAACAATGGCAATGTGTGGATGCAGGCAGTGATTATTGCCCCTGTCACCTAGCGGAGGAGAATAGCTGCATTATATGTACACAGTTGCAAGGGAAGGGTTATTGTGATTGCAACTGGATGGGGGTATGTATTTATGATGAATTTTATTTTTCAGGGAACAAAAAAAAGGAAGTAAGGGAACCCCGGGAATATTCTGTGGTTGACAGTAAAATCATCGGGAAGGTCACGGTTTTGTCGGTACAAGTCACAAAATACATGGCAAGGGTCCTGAATCAGCCGGGTTCCTATGTTTTTGTAAGGAATAAAGATAGCAATTATTTCTTTGATGTACCAATATCGATTATGGACTGTGACCAGGAAAAATCACTAATAAAAATGGCTATAGAAGCTCGCGGGATAAAAACTAAAAAACTGATGGAGCATGGGGGAACTATAGTTATAAGAGGACCTTATTGGAACGGTATATTCGGTTTAAATGCCCTTAAGACAACACAAGATGCCAAATGTCTGGTGTTAGCCAGAGGAATAGCACAGGCGCCTGCAATACTACCCATAAAACATTTATTAAAAAACAACAATGTTGTAGATATTATCGTTAATAAAAGAGCTGAAGAGCATAATTTTATCGAGGAATATTTCAGGGGACCCATAAGGGAAATAGATATGTCATCAAATGATGTTGCTATCCTATGTAGGAAACTGATGAAAAAAAATAACTATAAATTAGTCTTTATAGGTGGTTCAGACCTGTTACAGAATAAAATCATCAAATTTATGAAGGAAACAGATGATATAAAGTTTGTTACGACTAACAACAATGCAATATGTTGTGGTGAGGGGATTTGTGGATCTTGCATTAAAAAAGATAAAACGGGGGCAGTTATTAGAACCTGTAAGGCTCAAAAGGTATAAATATAGAAGGGGGAGACTGTGGGAATGGCTAAAATTATAATTATAGGAGGAGGATGGGCAGGTTGCGCTGCTGCAATTACCGCCAAAAAAGCAGGGGGAGATGTACATCTTTTTGAGAGAACAGACATGCTATTAGGGCTGGGGAATGTAGGGGGAATTATGAGAAACAACGGCAGATATACTGCAGCCGAAGAAACCATACTGCTTGGCGCTCCGGAATTGTTTGGGATAACCGATAGGTGTTCACGACATAAAAATTTAGATTTCCCAGGCCATAAACATTGCAGTTTATATGATGTGGCGATCATAGAAGCCCAAGTCAGAAGATTGATTGAAACTATGGGGATTAATTTGTATCTTCAACACAGGGTAACAGATGTAATCAGAGACGAGGACAGAATTATAGCAATTAAATTTCTTGACAACAGTGTATTTGAGGGAGATATATTTATTGAAACCACAGGTTCCACAGGACCTATGGGGAATTGTAGAAAATACGGTAATGGGTGTGCAATGTGTGTGTTAAGATGTCCATCCTTTGGACCGAGGGTCAGCTTAAGCCAAAGAGCCGGGGTAGAGGACATCCTAGGACAGAGGGTAAACGGTGATCCCGGTGCATTTAGCGGGTCCTGCAAACTGAATAAAGGTTCCCTATCCGAAGAAATAATTGATGAGCTGAATGAAAAGGGCGTTGTAGTGGTTAAAATCCCGGATGAAGATATCAATATGGGCAAACTTGACATTAAGGTTTGCCAGCAGTATGCTTTAAAGGAGTATGCAGAGAACATAATATTGCTTGATACAGGCCATGCCAAGCTTATGGCTCCATTTTATCCCCTAGACAAACTCAGGAAGATTGAAGGTTTTGAAAATGCGAGATATGAGGATCCTTATTCGGGGGGGATTGGCAACTCGATACGTTATCTATCTATGGCACCAAGGGATAATAATATGAAAGTAATCGGGATACAAAATTTGTTTTGTGCGGGGGAAAAATCCGGACTTTTTGTAGGTCATACAGAGGCTATTGTAACCGGGAGCTTGGCGGGACATAATAGCGTCAGGGCATTTTTGGGAATCCCATTTTTACAGTTGCCGGGATCTATTGCTTCGGGGGACTTGATAGCCTACGCAAATGAAAGGATTAAGGTTACAGAGGGACTGAAGGAAAGATTTACATTTGCGGGTACGGATTATTTTAAACGTATGAAGGAATTAAATCTGTATACCACTGATACAGAGGTTATAAAAAACAAGTTAGAACGATTAAATCTGTTGAATATTTATGCCGAGAAGCTGGAATAAAGATAACAGACAAAAGATAGGATGAAAGAAATGAGGCTACAAAAATTTTTGGCTGACTGTGGCGTTGCTTCAAGAAGAAAAAGTGAAAAATTAATCAGTAACGGGAGGGTAAAGGTCAATGGAAAAATAATTACTAAAATGGGTTTTAGGATAGATCCTGAAACTGACCTGGTTTGTGTGGACAATAAAAATATAACCCCGGAAAAACATAAAGTTTATGTTTTATTAAACAAACCCGAAGGGTATATAACTACCGTACGGGAACAGTTTAACAGAAAAAAGGTTGTTGATCTGGTTAATGTACCTTATCGCATATTTCCGGTGGGACGGCTGGATTATAATACCTCGGGGCTTCTTGTACTCACCAATGACGGTGAATTGACATATAAATTGACGCATCCCAAATTTGAAATTCCGAAGGTATACATTGCAAAAATCAAAGGCACTCCAAACAAAGAGACTTTAAACAATTTTAAAGACGGTTTAAAGATAGAAAACTATGTTACGGCACCTGCCGGGATAAAAATTTTAAAAAAACTTGGTAATGACTGTCTTGTTGAGATAACTATCAAGGAGGGCAAAAACCGCCAAGTCAGAAAAATGTGCAATGCCATAGGTCATCCAGTGTCAGAATTAAAAAGAGTTAAGATAGGTAGAATAAATATCGGAGACCTGAAAGTTGGAAATTGGAGATATCTTACCGAACAGGAGGTTGAATATATAAATCGATTATAGCTTGGGGATTTGTTTAGTATCCCTGAAGGATGCAGAAAACCATATAGTCGGGCGTTAAATATATAACAGACATAAACAAGAAGGGATCAGCATGCAAAAATCAATCATTAAAGCGACTTCCTTTGTACATTATGTACTGGGGAAAAAAATTAATAAAGGTGATGTGGTAGTAGATGCCACCATGGGCAACGGGAATGACACACTGTTCCTAGCTAGGTGTACAGGTCCGAGTGGAAGTGTTTTCTCCTTTGATATACAACAAACAGCGTTAGATAGAACTCTCAAAAAGCTGATTGATAATGAGCTAAATAGTTATGATATAAGACTTATCAGGGACAGTCATGAAAACATAGAGAATTATCCAATAAATCTTATAAGTGCGGCGATGTTTAATTTAGGATACTTACCACAGGGGGATCATTCGATTATAACTAGGCCAAGTTCCACTATTAAAGGTATCAAATCAGTATTGAAACTTTTAAGAACTAGGGGTATAATAT
>DASRMN010000223.1:0-4216 GCA_035647935.1 Clostridia bacterium
AGTAATAGTCAGCGGCGAGGTTAAAAAAGGTTTCAGAGGTTTACAGGTAGCTAACCCCATTATAGAAAAAATGGATATACATGGTGATAACAGACAAAGAATAATCCCGATATATCCGTCAACTGACGGTTTGGGCCAAAAAGAACTTATTTCGATACAGAAAAAGGCACTTCAAATAGTGGGTGATTTCATAAAGGAATATTTACCTGAGAGAGTTATACGGGACAATAAACTTTGCAGTATCAAGTTTGCATTGCACAACATACATTTTCCGGCTTCGGTACAGGCATTTAAAATAGCTAAATACAGATTGGTATTTGAAGAATTTTTTCTTTTACAGCTAGGGCTGTTCAGCATAAAGAAAGGAATGTTGCAAAACAAAAAGGGAGTAGCTCTCAAAAATAATAATAAAATAAATGAATTTGTTAAAGGGTTGCCGTTTGCATTAACTGAAGCCCAAAAAAGGGTTTTCAAAGAGATATCTATAGACATGGAAAAAAATATACCAATGAATAGGTTAGTACAGGGAGATGTAGGTTCCGGTAAAACAATTGTGGCCGTAATGTCCTTGTTAAAAACGGTAATAAATGGTCACCAAGGTGGGCTTATGGCTCCAACCGAAATATTGGCGGAACAGCATTATCTGCACGCAAGGGAACTGCTCGAGCCTTTCGGGGTTAGGGTGGTGTGTCTGGTGGGGAGCCTGTCAAAAAACGAAAAAAATAGGGTATTACAAGAAATAGAATCAGGAGAGGCAGATATAGTGATAGGCACACATGCGCTTATCCAGGAAGGTGTGAATTTTTGCGGTTTGGCTCTGGTAATTACAGATGAACAACACAGGTTCGGGGTAAGACAGAGAGCCATGTTTACTGATAAAGGAAAAACTCCCCATGTTTTAGTCATGACGGCAACACCGATTCCCAGGACCTTGGCGCTGATTTTATATGGTGATTTAGATATATCAGTCATAGACCAACTGCCGCCGGGCAGAAAAGCTGTAAAAACTTATGGCCGTACTTCTGCTGAAAGAAATAATATTTATAATTTTGTGAAAAAACAGTTGGATATCGGGAGACAAGCCTATGTGGTCTGTCCACTGATAGAAGAATCGGAACATATGGATGTTCAATCAGCCACAGAAATTGCTGATGAGCTCTCTATGGACTTGCTAAAGGGTTATAATGTGGCACTTCTTCATGGGAAAATGTCAACCAGAGAAAAAGAAAAAACAATGGATAATTTTAAAGAAGGGAATGTAGATGTTTTGGTTTCAACTACCGTTGTAGAGGTTGGGGTAGATGTTCCTAATGCAACCGTTATGGTGATAGAAAGTGCGGAACGTTTTGGGTTAACCCAACTTCACCAGTTAAGGGGAAGGGTAGGGAGGAGCAATTATCAATCATATTGTATCTTAATAAACAACAGTGGATCAGAAATTTCCGGACGGCGTATGGATATAATGCAACATACCGCAGATGGGTTTGTTATATCCGAAAAGGACCTGAAGATCAGGGGACCCGGAGAATTTTTTGGAACCAAACAACACGGTTTGCCGGGGCTGAAAATAGCTAATCTGTTTGAGCATATAACTATATTAAAAACGGTACAAAAAGAAATAGAAAAAATGGTGACAGCGGATCCTGAGCTGATTTTAGACGATTATCCGTTGCTCAAAAGAAGACTGGAGCAGAAGTTTCACCTTGAGGAAGAGTATTTATCATTTAGCTGAAGGCAATAGCTATGTTATATTAACTGTTGTAATAATTTTTATAATTACAGAAAGGGTCAAGGCTTTGCTAATAAGGAATGTTTTGTTTATGAGTAAAGAATATGCTAAAATAGTTGTAGATTCATGTTAGGTTGTCATATTTGCGTACAAAAGGTTAAAAAGGTAGCAGTGTAAGTGCTTAAAATGGGGAGAATCAGTTAATATGAGGGTTATTTCGGGGAAAGCAAGGGGCCACACCTTAAAATCATCCGGAGGTTTAGATATCAGACCTACTACCGATAGAGTAAAGGAATCCATATTTAATATTATTCAAACAAGATTATGCGGTAGTGTTATAATAGATTTATTTGCAGGGAGCGGTGGTTTGGGCATAGAAGCCTTATCAAGAAATGCGGACAAGGCCTATTTTATAGACAGTAATAAAAACAGTATACAAACAATCAGGGAAAATCTCAAAAAAACTAATTTAATTAATAATTCCAAAGTAGTCCGGGCAGATGCATTAAATGGTATAATAGGGCTGAGTCAACATAAAGTAAAGGCTGATATCATATTTTTAGATCCGCCATATTCAAAAGGGTTTATAGAACCTACCCTAGAAGCAATCCTTTCTTATGACATATTACAATCAGATGGTATAGTGATTGTTGAACATAACACAAAAGATGAGGCTCCGGACAACATACATAAATTAAAAAAATACAGAACTAACAGATATGGGGATATAGCAGTTTCCTTTTATCGATTAGGGGAGGAGAATTAAATGAAGGTGGCAATTTATCCCGGCAGTTTCGATCCGATTACTAACGGGCATCTGGATGTGGTTAAAAGAGCCTCTAAAATGTGCGAACATTTAATCGTATCTATAATATATAATCCGAATAAAACCCCTCTATTTACCTTAGAGGAAAGATTTAGGCAGGTTAAGGGTGCTGTAATGAACTATTCCAACGTGACAGTGGATACCTTTACAGGACTGTTGGTGGAATATGCACAGCAAAAGCAAGCTGTAAGTATTATCAAAGGACTGAGGGCGATATCAGATTTTGAATATGAATTTCAAATGGCTCTGATGAACCGAAAACTGTGTCCTGATATTGAAACAATATTTTTGATGACCAGCAATGAGTATTCCTATTTGAGCTCCAGCATAGTCAAGGAGGTTGCCAGATTTGGCGGATGCATAAAAGGACTGGTACCTGAAAATGTTCGTAAAGAGGTAATTGACAAATTTTCAAGTTAAACCGGATGGTCATATAGTAAGGGGGACGGTGTGATGAATGTATTAAAACTTCTTGAGGAATTAGAAGATATAATCGAAAATTGTTCATCTGTACCTTTCGTACAAAAAGTACTGGTTGACAAAGGGGAAATACTGGATATTATTAAGGAAATCAGAATTCATCTTCCGGACGAAATTAAGCAGGCTCAGTGGATTAAGGAGGAAAGGCAGCGTATATTAGCCGAGGCTCAACAAGAAGCAGATACAATTTCGGAGGAAGCAAATAAACATATTTTATCAATGGTTGAACAAAGTGAAATCACTAAATTAGCTAATGAACAGGCAGAAAAAATAATTACACAAGCACAGAATAGTGCCAAGGAAATGCGACTGGGTGCAAAGGACTATGTGGACGGTTTGCTGGAATCTGTTGAACTGGATTTAACAGACCTGATCAATACCGTCAGGGAGAACAGAAATGAACTAAAAGGCATGAAACAATAGTTATCTTATTCTTTTTTTACAGACAAAATAATTGTGTATTTTCAACAAGGACGCAATTAATAAGGATAAAAAAAGCAAACCTATTAAAATTGCGATAAACAATTCAACAGATAACTTGCAGTTATATAAGAATCTTTTATAAGCATCTGTTAATTGATATGCGCTATATACAGGATATGACATGGAAAAATAGTTGCTAAAAACGGGAAAAAATATATATGCTATCAATGATGACAATAATCCATGCAGGGTTTTAGAAACTATGTATATATGTGATTTTATGCCGGTGTTTTCTAGGATACTTGCAACTTGTGCATGTATGGAAAAGCCGCTCCACCCTATTATGAAACTGGTAATGGCAATTTTGGTGGACAAGTCAATACCCACGCTATCTGCAATGAATTTTGTTCCCGTGGTTATTTCTAAAAGCCCGGCAATCAGGGAATGGACAACTGCTGAGGGTATTTTTAGGGGGAACAGTGTAGTTATAATAGAAGCGATCAAATCTGTTATTTGTAGAAGCTTTAACATACGGATAATAACGGCAAACAGGGTTATAAAGCCTCCTACCATTAATATAGTGTTTAATGAATTTTTAACAGCGTTGCCCAGAACAGCGCCTATAGGCGGGTTCTGGCTGTTGCTTGTTTTTATTTTAGAAAAGGACTTTTTAATTAAATTTTTTCTTTGTTTGGTAGGTTTATTGTTCCCGGGTGACCTCTTATAAAAACTGAATATTATACCAACCATAATGGCAC
>DASRMN010000224.1:0-3783 GCA_035647935.1 Clostridia bacterium
TTGTTGAAGGCGGACACATGGGTACGTCACTACAACAGACCATAAGGATGTTTCGATTTCTTTTCTTTTGATTTTTGTTCTGCCCATATTTTTGCTACGTCCGCTTCGGTGTTCGCAACTTTGTCCCCGAAAACATGAGGATGTCTGAAGATCAGTTTATGACATAACCTGTTGACCACATCCTCTAACCTGAAAGCCCCTCGCTCTTTTGCTATCTGACTATGAAAAATTACCTGAAGAAGTAGGTCCCCCAGTTCCTCTTCCAATGCATCATCACTTTCCATGTCTATAGCCTCTATCACTTCATTGCTTTCTTCTATTAAATAGGGCTTCAGGCTTTGGTGTGTCTGCTCTACATCCCATGGGCACCCCCCTTTACTCCTTAATCTTTCCATGATTTCCACTAAATTATTCATATTGTAATACTTTTTTTCACTATTTTCAACCTTTGGCACGAAAATAGTTGTTAAATAGTCAATCCATCCTAGCCTATCCAGCTCAAAAAGGGGTATTTTTACAATTTTTTGAATATCGGGTACACCTGCCGCCTTAACAACATATATCTCCTGTTCGTCATCATAGTAACGCATTAGTTGTAGTTTTACCTCTGAGGCGGTAAGTTTATTATAAACCTGTGTAATCAAATTGTTTGTGTTGGGATCGGGTTTTTGCCTGTCCAATTGAAGTCCGTCCAATAATTGAAATCCTTCTATGGGGTCTATTTCCAGTGCTGTAAACACAGCATCGATAAAGCTCATAGCGGGATATACTTCTGTCTCAATTCCCTCATGTCTACACTTTTCTAAAATCAGCTGTACTGTGCTTTCTGCTACAAAAGGATTTCCGGGTACGGCGTACAATACCTCTTCTCTTTTTGATTCTTCTAAGATTTTTTCAGCTATGTGATTATAAACTTCTTCAAATTTGTCATGGTTATGGTCTTCATAAATATAATCGAAGGTTTTGAAGGATATACCTTCGTTCTCTAGATGGGGGATTACAGGGTGTTTTTCCGTACGTAAGTATATATTGTTATGTTTTTTTAATTCTTCGTATGCAGCTAGGGTCAGGTGTTCTTTCCCACCCGGTCCTAGGCCGATTATTGTAATTTTGTTCATTAAATACCTCCAAATCAGGCGATTGAAATCGCCCCTCCATTGAAGGCGGTCACATAGGACCGCCACTGCGATTATGGAAAACCACGGGGACAGGGCCCCGGTCAAAACAGACCGACCACGGGACCGGTCCCCATGGTTTTCCGGGTCTGCCGGACTGTGTGAAAATTGTCATTGCCATGAAAATCGTAGGGGTGGACGACCCTGTCCACCCTGGGCAGACAGGGTCGTCTGCCCCTACCTTGGAACAATGGTTAAACGATCGCTAAACAATGGTTAAACAATGGTTAAACAATGGTTAAACAATCGTTCATTATCCCATCAGATTGAATCTGCGAAGAAAACCGACCAGTTTGCCTCCGCCGGGCAAAATTAAAAAGTCTTCCTCCAAAATCGCCCCTGTAATGAACAGCATTAATCCGTAAATAATTCCTCCTGCAACAATGGAAACTATTGTGGATATAGTATTACCCGTTATGGAGAACATAAATCCGTAAATAAAATATACGGCGCCCCCCATAATACCTACGGAAACAACGGGTTTTAACACAAATTGGATAAATTCAAATTTAACTCCCGTATTTCTTTTAACCGCAACAAAGTCTAAGGCCGCCGCAACTACATAGGCCATTACCGTACCGATAGCCGCACCTTTTATGTTCAAAAATGGGATACCCGTTAAAACATAAGTAACGATGAGTTTTGTGAGCGCCCCGATTAAAAGATTGCGAACAGGAATTTCAGGTTTCCCGATGCCCTGCAATATTCCGGTCAATGTTTGCACCAACGCTAACGATAATGTTGCAAAAGACAGATATAATAAAACCTTTCCGGCTGAAGGGGGTTCCTTAGGAAAGAGCATAGCCATAATCGGAGTTGATAATACGGCCAGCCCCACAAAGGACGGCAACCCTATCAACAAAGTCATACGAAATGCCGATTTTACATCTTTTTCTATTGATACTGTATCATCCCTGACTTTTGACGCCGCAATAACAGGTACAATGCTCATAGCCAGTGCCGTGGTCAGCACAGGGGGAAGCTGGACCAATGTGATTGCCATGCCCGTCAACTGCCCGAAAAGGCTGTTTGCTTCCTCATAACTGAAGCCTATGGCCTCCTGCAATCTTCTCAGCACTATCATGGTGTCTATCATGTTAATTAGGGGCAATACCGCCGCCCCTACGGTGATGGGTATCGCGATTCTCAACAGGTCTTTGGTTATTCTCTCCACGGATTCCACCCTGTACTGTTCCAAAGGTTGGAATTCCGAAATAATTGAATTCTTACTATTAACATATATGAGGAGTATAATTGTCAACCCTGCAATAGCACCTGCGGTGGCACCGAAAGAGGCCCCCGCCGCCGCATATTCTGTTCCACGACTCAAAAAAAACATTGCCAAGCCCAAACCCACTATGACCCTTGCTATCTGCTCCGTTACCTGAGACACGGCGGTAGGGACCATATTCTGTAACCCTTGAAAATATCCTCTGTATGCCGCCATTATGGGTATAAACAACAGAGCAGGTGCCAGTGCAAGCATGGAAAAGTACGAACTCGGGCTTTTAAAGTTGTTAACCAGAAATTTCGCACCCAGACTCAAAAACAAAAAACTTACTACCCCTATAATTGCTAAAATACCAAGTGAAACCTGAAAGACTTTGTGTCCGCCCCTTATGTTTCCTCTGGCCCTTTTTTCTGAAACCAGTTTTGAAATAGCTGTGGGGAATCCGGCCGCGGAGAAGGATAACAAAAATGTATATATCGGGTATGCTACTTGGTAATACCCCACCCCTTCCGAGCCTATAATGTTTGCAAGGGGTATCCTGAAAAATGCTCCTACTATTTTAACTAAAATTCCGGATATGCCTAAAATAAATGCTCCCTTTAAAAAGGTGTTTTTGTTCATATATTTGCCTCCCAGTATATCCAGTACATTGGAACAATATTCGTTGCATTCGAGTGGGTTGATTCCTGACCATTATAACAAAAAAACCGTCCCCTGGGAAGAAGCAGGGGACATAAATATAATGGGCGAGCAAAGCTCGCCCATATGTTAACACTTAATAAAAAGATATGCCATAAAGCCTATTACTCCATTTGCTTTGATAAAAAAGCTGCGGCGGTTGAAGCTATTTTATGTTCAACTTCTCCCATGGTCACGTCCGGTTCTCTAGAGTTCAATACGATTGCACCTATCGGATCCCCGTGGGTAACAATCGGTACAATGACCTGACCCGTATATTCCTTTTCGTCACTCTCATCTATGGCAATAGTTCTCATTTTATCGCCTTTATTTGCAACTATAGTTTCTCTACTTTCCATAATTCTTTCCAATGACTGACTTACTTTCTTTTCAATATAATCCTTTTTGGAACCGCCTGATACAGCTATAATGGTGTCCCTGTCTGTTATTATCGCTTGGTGATGTAACGCTTCATGAAGGGATTCAGCATATTCTGTAGCAAATTCGCCCAATTCTCCAATCGGAGAATATTTTTTTAGAATTACCTCTCCGTCTCTTCCTGTAAAAATTTCTAAAGGGTCCCCTTCTCTGATTCTGAGGGTCCTTCTGATCTCTTTAGGAATAACCACTCTGCCTAGATCGTCTATTCTTCTAACTATTCCTGTTGCCTTCACTTTATTCCCTCCCAAGTTTAAAAGC
>DASRMN010000225.1:0-2644 GCA_035647935.1 Clostridia bacterium
GCATAAGTTATTTTATCAAAATATTGATGGGGATTTTGCGGGAAGATATCGTAACATCCCTGTATTTGTTTCCGGTTCAAATTATCCGGTTAGTAAAGTAGGGAATATTCAAAGTGAAATAGAAAACTTATGTGAATGGACGAAGACAGAAAGAAATGAATACCATCCGGTTGAATTTGCAGCTATTCTTCATAACAAATTTGTATTCATTCATCCATTTAAGGATGGTAACGGTAGGGTAGCTAGGCTCCTAATGAACACAGCATTAATACAAGATGGATATTTGCCGGCATTAATCCCACCAATTTTACGAACAGAATATATTTCTCTTCTTGAAAAGGCACAAATAGATGACAAACCATTCATAAATTTTGTTGCAGAAATGGAGATAAAGTCACGAAAGGATTTTTTGCGGTTTTTTCATATTCCACTGCCTAAAATGTAACAAATGGATGTATATGCAAAGAATATTTTTAAAAATATGATGTTATAAATCATACAAAATTCATCAGTATTTTGTTAGGAAGCTAAGTCAATGAATAACAAACAAAACTGTATAAATATCAGGTTTAATCAGCCTCTCATACTAAAGTATGAGGAGCTGATTAAATTCGGTCTCCATGCCATCTCTGTCCAATTGGCTTCCTTTTGGCAATACATAATATAACATAAGACGACAAATAACGATTATCATTTTGACATTATTGTGCTATAATTATTAAACAGTGTTTTATTGGAATATTTGTATGATTTTATCAAGGTGGTGTGGCATTTATGTCTGAAATAATACATAGTAATAGATGGATACCTTTGCAATGTCTTAAAATCGTTAATATAGATAATTCGGGGTTAAAAGGAATAAAACCTTCTATGAATAGGAGATTGTAAAATGAACAAAATGAAAG
Source organism: Clostridia bacterium (assembly GCA_035647935.1). Classification (GTDB taxonomy): domain Bacteria; phylum Bacillota; class Clostridia; order Peptostreptococcales; family Natronincolaceae; genus JAAZJW01. The sequence goes on from DASRMN010000225.1 coordinate 906, forward strand.
AGCTTAAATCCTTAAATGTCCGCAAGTTTTCTGTTGTCGGATTTTCATTTTTTTCTGTCTATATCTTGTCTTTCCTATTTGAGGGACAGGTGCTATATAGTCTTCTGGATTTGTATGGAACAGATGTTTCCGGTTATATACTGGCTTCAATTATCACACATTTTATAGGACTTTTGACTTGTGGACTGTTTGTCAGGTCCCTGGCATCCGCTAAAAACATGGTACTTGGTGGCATAGGCTTATGCTTGGTTACCGCTATTCCGTTTTTTTTGACTCCCTCTGTTTTGTGGGCCGGAAGTCTGATCATCGGCGGGTATGCCGGCGGTTGTACCATAGCAGCATGGGGATATTTTCTTAGGGTTTTTACGCCCAAGAATGAACGTATCAAATCCTGTGCGGATGTTTTGATTTATTCCAATTTGTTGATGATTGCAGTTAACGTGATTGCCATGAATCGGTCGCCGTTTATCGGACTAAGCCTTTCTATGCTCTGTCTTGTGCTTGGCATGGTTTTTATTTGGTTATTGCCAATGGAGCTGGAGAATAAGGATAACGAAACATTGAAAGACAAGGCACCTGATAGTATTAAAAACCCATTGCTGCTGTTGTGCCTTTTTATCTTTATCCTCACAATTAACTCCGGTCTGATGTATCAGGTAATAAATCCTGCTTTTAGACATCTGACAAAATTGGCAAGTTGGTATTGGGCTATACCCTATATTGTGGCACTTGTTATTATGCGCAACCTGCCGACAAAGGTGAAGCGTTCAAGAATTTTGTATGTGGGCATATCAATGATTATAGGTGCTTTTATCAGTTTTATGCTGTTGGGGAGAAATATTTTCGATTATCTCGTTGTGGATACACTGATGCTTGGTGCTTGCGGTATTTTTGATCTGTTTTGGTGGAGTATACTTGGAGAAATGTTGGAATATACAGATAATCCGGCAAGGTTATTCGGTATAGGATTATCCGCAAATGTACTCGGTGTTCTTTGTGGGGATATATTGGGAATGGTAATAACATCTATTGAACTTCCCGGTACGGAGGTAGCCGTTATTGCTCTTACAGTTATGTGTGCCACGCTTGTTATATTACCATCCCTTAATCGTCAGCTTATTTTGTTGCTGAAAGGCCATGTATACCTTATTGCTTATGAAAATATGGGCCGGTCACAACAACCTGATGTCTTCCGGCAGGTAAAAACTCTTGATCCGTTAACTGCTCGGGAACGTGAGGTGTTGGAATTGATTCTTTCCGGTAAATCTAATCGTGAAATTGCCGAGGTATTGTTTATCAGTGAGAATACTGTAAAAACACATGCAAGGAACATTTTTTCAAAATACGATGTCAAAAGTCGTGCGGAACTCATCAGTATCTTGCTAAGAAGTCAAGTAAGTGAATAACAAACAAGATGTTCCCATGCCATACAAGTCCTATAAAAACAGGAGGTGAGTAGCTATAGGTTTTAGAAACCCGGTGTGTAGCTATGAATATGGATACAATAAAATTTGAACAGGAAATTATTAAATATGATAACGAAAGTCAGAAATTGCTTTGCGCAAAAGTAATTATAAATGGAATTCTGTTGATGGAAACTGTTCGTGCCTATGAATTACCTTACGCAAAAAAATATGATCAAGAAAGTATTGCCGGGGGATATATGTATAACTTTGCAGAATATTTATAATAAAAGGAAGAACACTCCATCCTAAACAAAGTGCAGGGTGGAGATGAAT
>DASRMN010000226.1:0-2051 GCA_035647935.1 Clostridia bacterium
ATAATATATATTAAAATATATAGTAAGAAAACTTTTTGGAGGTATTATGAAAATTTTAGGTTTGATTACGGAATATAATCCTTTTCACAATGGTCATCTGCATCATTTATATAAATCCAAGGAAATCAGTGATGCAACACATACCGTAGCAATAATGAGCGGCAACTTTCTCCAAAGGGGAGAACCTGCTATTATGCACAAGTGGGCACGTGCAGAAATGGCCGTAAAATCCGGTGTTGATTTAGTGATTGAATTACCTGCTCTCTACGCCTGTTCAACAGCGGAAATCTTCGCTTTTGGCGCCATCAGCCTACTCAATAGTTTAAAGGCTGTTAACCACGTCAGTTTTGGCAGCGAGATAGGGGACCTCAGTTTACTTTCAAAAATCGCCAACGTCTTAGCTGATCCCCCGCCCCAATTTTCAACAATATTAAAGGGGTATATTGACTCGGGACTCATGTTTCCCGTTGCTCGTTCCCGAGCAATAGTCAAGTATCTTGAAGAAACAGAACACTATAAAACCGATAAACCGGTTCAAACAGACAACATTATGAAAAACCCTAACAACATTTTGGGTATAGAATATCTAAAAGCAATCAAACAACTTGATAGTCAAATTATACCTCATACCATTGATAGGAAAACAACTTGTTATGATAGCAAAAAAATTTATTTGAACCCGATTGCAAGTGCTACTGCCATAAGAAAACACATATTCAATGATAAGCCTTTGTCAGACATTAATCATGTGATGCCCGGCTCCACATTTGACATTATATCATCCGGCATAGACGCCGGATTGGCTCCTGTCTTTAGTACCGGTTTTGAAAAAGCCATTTTTACTATATTGAGAAGGAGCAATTTGAACGATATAAAGAATGTTTTTGATGTTGTAGAAGGACTGGAGAACAAAATTTATCAATGTTCTATTAAAGCAAACACCCTGACAGAACTTTATAATTGCATTAAAAGCAAACGCTACACATTGACGAGACTACAAAGGATCTTAATGCATGTTTTATTAAACATAGATAAAGGTGATATTCTTTATTGTAATGATAAGGGTGGCCCCCAATATGCTCGTGTACTGGCCTTCAACACAAAAGGACGGGAAATACTCAGGGTTTTAAAAACTGCCTCTTCTATTCCCATAATATCTAACCTGAAATATTACCGTCCACAAAACAAGGCTGCGCATAAAATGCTGAATACAGACATACGTGCAACAAATATATATTCCCTAGCCTTTAAAAACAGATCAACTATTAGGGAGCCTCTAGATTATACCACAAAGCCTTATTATGAAAACATCTGAGTTGTTATTCACCGCAATATGAATAACACCCCGCCTTATAAAATATATATTAAACTAGAAGTCAGAAATCAGTGTGCCGATATATTATGAATCCCCGGCACCTTGACCCCTGACCTCCGGTTTCCTGTATAAATTAAATCACAAGGGTGGGGTGTTATGTTTTTAAATGTTATCTCATTTGTCGGGTTTGTGCTGATATGTATTTTTATTATAAAATATTTTCGCAAGTCTATAAATTATGGATTATATAAGACCCTCTCTGATTGCTTGGTTATATTAACCGTACTTCTACTGGTAATTACAATAATGATATATCCGGCACAATCTGTAGAAGCAGCTTATAGCGGGCTCGTTACATGGGCAACACTGGTAATTCCGGCCCTGCTACCATTCTTTATCGGCTCGGAGTTATTGATCAACCTCGGTATTGTCAAATTTATAGGTATATTACTGGAACCGATAATGAGACCCGTTTTTAATGTCCCGGGAGAGGGGTCTTTTGCCTTTGTTATGAGCATTACGTCGGGGTATCCGGTCGGGGCCAAAATCGTTTCCAAATTTAAATCGGATAAAATTTTGACTAAAGTCGAGGCTCAAAGATTGATGTCTTTCTGCAGCACTTCCGGACCCCTGTTTATGATTGGGTCGGTATCTGTAGGCATGTTTAAGTCGCCAAAACTTGGTGCATTTATAGCTATTTGTCATTATCTAGGTGCCATTATGGTTGGTATAATAT
>DASRMN010000227.1:0-4443 GCA_035647935.1 Clostridia bacterium
AATTTCGCAAGTGACGTTGCAAGTTGTACATATTCATCCCTCGTCGGTGTAACTGTTTTATGTTCTTCCATAACTCTGTCCCCTTTCCAATGTTTGCTTTTGTCTCCGTTTAGAAAAAGCCTTTATATTCTTCATCGCTTAGTTTATAATCATAAAATTTATTAAAAACCCTTTTGTTTCTTTTCTTAGATCAATTTTCTCCGTATATTCGGGATATAATGTTTTGGCCAACCACATAAATCCCAACGGTGCTTCCGGAGAAGGTCTGTCCCACCAAAATCCTCCTATCGGAGTTGTAAAAATAAATACATAATTAAAATTTCTACCTGCCTACCGTATAGCGATTTATGCATTGATTAAACATATCCTTGGTACTGAAATTATCCATTAAAATTAATTCCAACGTATCAGGACTTGTAATAACATTAGAAGTTATATAATTTATGCCGCACTCTATTAATATATCCGGAAAAAGCTGTGCACTGGGTCCATACATCCCTATAACTCTGGCTTTTTTAGAATATTTTATTAAATCCAAAAATGTTCCGTTTACTAATGTTGATCCTGTCATTAAAACAACATCTGCTTTAGAGAGAATTTCTTCGTTTTCCTCATCGGGATGGATAAAAAATTTTTTATTTCCATAAGTTATGTCCCTGCCGATACACATTGAAGCAAGCATATATGCAGGTCTCATATCCATAATGTGTAATTCTCTACATTTTTCGCATGTACGGTTTATAAGTCCTCCGTATCCTATGATTACGACCATATCTTCCGGCAAAATAAAATCGAGTTCTCCGGAACCGTTAAATTCAGCTATTGCATTGACTTTAGAATAACCTCTAAGTATAAGAGGCCTGGAAAGTGCATTAAGAGCAGACAGGCAGATAGAACGTATATGTATGTCCGTATCTAACGGGAGAATATATTCTACCAGGCTATATAAGCTTTTGCCTACAAATTGTTTGAGATTTTCAATTGAACTTATATCTCCAACCGGGCCGTATACCGAATGGTCTCCTGTAAAATTAAATGCCATGCCTATCTGGTCTCTTTCCGCAAAAACCCCGCTCCATTTTGAAGAAAAAATTATCTTTTCTAAATTGCCCGGAACCATTGCTTCGGTTTCATAAGTGTTTTTTATATAATCATAAGCTTCAATTAAAGGATTAGGTCTTTTCATTGCTGTTTTTCCTCTCATGTTTTATTTCATATCTCCCAATATATCTTCGCATTCTTCGTCGGACAGTTTATAGCTGAAAAATTTTTCGGAAAATAATTTCAACTCTTTATTTATATCTATATTCTTAAATTGTTCGGGATAAAATAATTTTGCCGCCCATAAAACCGTAAGAGGTTGTTCCATAGTCCTGTTTGTCCATACATGGCCAAAAGTAGGGGTTGCGTATATCTTTTTGTTTTTTACCGCTTCTATATCCTTAAATCTTTCGTCACTGTAGGCTAAGTCTATATCATCTTCACCGGTCACTATTATGACTTCAGGGTTCCATTTTAATAGTTGTTCCAGGGAAAATTCCAATCTTTCGCTTTCTATACTTCCTGTCACACTTATTCCGCCTGCCTCTGTTATCCACCACTCTGCTATAATATGGGGCCGAGATAAACTTCCTAACGATGCATTTAAAACACGAACCTTCTTTCCATCGGGGATTCCGGAGACAGTATCATTAATTTTTGCTAAAGTGTCATCAAAATATTTACTATATTCCTCAGCTTTATTTGGTTTATTATATATTTGCCCTAATAAATTAACTGCTTCCTTTACATCTTCGGGGTCCTTCCAATTTAAAACTATGGCAGGCAGACTCGTGCTGTTAAATATGTCCTCCGCCGTCTTTTCATCCATGGTCAATACTATATCCGGATCTATTTCTATTAAGCCTTCCATGGATACTGCATTTCCGTCTTCAACCACCGGATTAGTTGCTATTGCCGGATTAAATATAGAATGATATTTCCACCTATCGCTTTGGGCAAATCTGGGTGGCAATCCGTTTGCTATTGTTTCACCTTCTCCCATAGTAAACACAAAACAGTTGAGCACTCCTACCGGTCCTACCGTTACAACCTTTTCTATTTTGGTGGGTATTTCTACTTTCCTTCCCGCCGAATCTGTTATGATTTTTGTTTTCGGTTCTATGTCCTTATTTGTTTCCGATGTATCAGATGTGCCGGATGTATCGGAATTTGTAGGATTTGTAGACTTTGGTGTACAGGCTGTCATTATGCCTATTAACATGGTAAATATCAACAACGTACTTAACAATGTATTAAATCTGTTCCTCGTCTTCTTCATAATTTTTATCCCCCTCTTTAACTTAAAAATTTTAATTTTAGAATTTCCGGCAAGCATCTTTTACACCGACTGCTCTAAAATAATGACCCGTATAATGTTTTCACGTGAAACAATATATTCCCTACTAAAAGCTTTTTAATTCCAAGCCTTAGTTTTCAAGTATAGGTACGCATACCTTCAGGGTGTCATTATTCATCCTGTCCACCACCGTATTTATTTGGACACGTATGTTATATATCTTTTGCAAAAGTTGGGATGTAACCACTTCCTCTGATGTTCCGATACTGTATTCTTCGCCTCCGTTTATTGCAAGCACCTTTGTCGAGGCCATAAATGCATGGTCGGGAAAATGTGATGTCATAATTATTCCTATATTTCTTTTCGAAAGTTCTTTTATATGTTTTAGCACCCTCACCTGATTTCCATAGTCCAGATTAGAGGTAGGCTCATCCATTATCAATATTTTAGGTTCTTGTGCCAGCGCCCTCGCTATCAACACTAGCTGCCTTTCGCCGCCGCTTATTTCTGTGTAAACCTTATCTGTCAGATGTGCTATGCCCAGTAGGTCTATAGTTTTTTCCGCTATTTCATAATCCCCTGACGATGGAGACGAAAAAATTCCTAAATGGGCAGTCCTTCCCATTACCACAACATCTTTTACTTTATATGGAAACGGCGGTATGTGAGTTTGGGGAAGATAACCTATTGCTTTTGCAAAGTCTTTTCTGGACCATTTGTTTATGTCCTCTCCGTCTAATAATATGCTTCCGCCTTTCAATTTTAAAAATCCGAGTATAGTTTTGAATAATGTAGTCTTTCCTACTCCGTTCGGACCTAATATACAGAGTACATCTCCTGTCCCTATTTCAAATGATACGTTTTCAAGTATTGTTTTTTTAAGATAACCACACTTGGCATTCTTTATTTGTAGTTTCAATTCCATCCCTTCCTTGTATTAAGTAATAGATATATAAAAAATGGTGCTCCCACTAAAGAAGTCAATATTCCCAAAGGTATTTCTATCGTCATTAAACTTCTTGCTACATTGTCCACTAAAAGTAAATATGTACATCCCATAAGTGCCGAGGCCGGCAGTAAAACTTTAAAGTCCGGGCCTACAACCATGCGGGCCAAATGCGGCACTATAAGCCCGACCCAACCCACCATACCCGCCACAGAAATTGATGAGGCCGTCAGTAGGGTAGAGCAGACTATCGCTAAAAGTCTCAGTTTTTTAGTGTCAACCCCCAATGCCTTGGCTTCTTCTTCCCCGAAAGACAATATATTCAAATGCCATCTTACTAAAAGTAAAGGTATAAATCCCAATAAAAACGGTATTATGATTGTTTTTACATCCCTTTGACTGATAGATGCCAAACTTCCCATAAGCCAAAATGTTATTGCAGGTAATTTGTCATATGGATCGGCTACGTATTTTGATAATGATATGAGCGATTGAAATATTGTGCTTACCAGAATACCTGCTAATATGAATACAAACATTATATTGCCGCCTCTTCCTACTCTTGTGCTTATGGTATAAGTCAATAATACAGCCGCAAGTCCAAACATAAATGCCGTTGCCTGAATTCCTAAAGAACTGAAAGAAAACAATATTGCCACCGCAGCACCAAACCCCGCACCCGCCGATGTGCCTAATATATCCGGTGAAACCATAGGGTTTTTAAACATTCCTTGATAAACCGCACCTGATATTGTCAGAGAGCTTCCCACCATCATAGCAGTTATTATTCTGGGTATTCTTACCTGAAATATTACAGTTTCCATTACTTTAGGAAAGTCTATATCTGTTCTTAGGAGTTTTGCAATTAATATAGTGAATATATCTTTAATTGTTATGGAGTACCTCCCTAATGTAATAGATATAAAAAACACTATTATCGGTATCAGTACCAATATTAAAAATTTATGTTTATTATTAATCTTCTCCTTGCCCTTTTCCCTCCGTTCTTTTTTTTCTTGTACTTCCTTTTCACGTGCCACAGTTACCATTGCGGTTTTTCCCCCTCCGGTTTTCCATAAAAAATATAAGCCCTTCCCATTGGGAAAGGCCTAATAAAAATAGCATGTATTTAAAATCAGATACACTGTCTATTTTATAC
>DASRMN010000228.1:0-3249 GCA_035647935.1 Clostridia bacterium
ATGGTACCTGTCCCCGTGTCCCCGTGACCTATGATCCACAGGGAAACTCTGCGCCATATAAATTTTGACTGTGACCCCTTTCTTAAATTTATGTTTACTTTGGGGGATATTATGGTATAATAAAAACAAGGTAATCGAAACCGCACAGGTGCGGTTACCACACTAGATGATTTAAAATTTGTTAATCACCTTGCATAGCAGTGCAGGGTGATTATTTTTTTCTCTTAATGTTATCCTTTGTTAGCATAACAATCAAGGAGATTAGTGATATCAAAAGCATATTTGATGATATAACTAAAGTTAGCAATTCAAATGCTTTCATATCATACCACCTCCCTTCATGTAAAGTGAGGTGGCAACCACACCTGCTTTTCGATTACCTTGTCCCAATTGTATCATATAACTAATTTTAACATCAACATTTATTTCCAATCTGTTCGTTTCTAATCTGATAAATGATAACTTAGTCCCTAGCACCGGTCATTTTGCAACCCTTGATTCCCCGAACAGAGAAGAACGAAATCGCTTTGCAATGGCTAGAATGCACACCGGGACCTAGCCTATTCCGGAAGCCAAGGCGGGAAATGGGAAGTCGGAACGCGGAAAATTGGACAACAAGCAAATAGTAAAATGAACGGCAGCAAGTGAATACGAGTGGCTGATAATGGCTGATAGGCAGTACACAACAGGACTGGTGCAGTTTCCGCAAATGGTGTTAAGGGAAGACGGCCCTGCCCCCGCTGTGCATTCTGCAAATCGACCAATTTGCAAAACTGACGGAAATAAAGTTAAATGTTGAGGATTGGGGGTGTGGATATTTTTTGGACCTTAAGATGGCAAACTACCTCCCCAAGCAATGTGTCATGTTTTGCAATTTGGGACCTGTCCCCACCTTGGAACTCGTCCCCGCTGTGCATAAGCCCGTTCCAGAGAACGGAGGCAGGATATCTACCCACTAATCGTTGCGGCCCGGCTCGATCGCTTCTGTCCTTGATTCCATTACTTATTTGCAGGATAAACAACCATTTTGTTAATATCTATGATTAATCCTGCAAGCATTAAAAAATCCATTCCCAATATTGCATTGATATCAAAGCCATAACTCATAGCCCCTATATCAACCTTTAAATTTGAAACTACAGATGTTTCTAGCCTCACACCCTCTATACTTTTTTCATAAACATACTCCGAGCCACCGACACCACGAATTCTAAAAAGTTCATCTTCAGGACTCGGGCCTAGCCCCAAATCTATGGCGACATCTGCGGATATAATTGTAGCAGCTGACCCTGTATCGAGAAGAACATTTTCAAGTCCTATAATCTTGCCTCTATGTATTAATTCCAATTCAATGAAAGGTAACCCATTTTTTATATTTATATTCACTGTGCTCCCCTCACCCCAATCCATCGACGCTCTTTTATATTTAACCGTTCCCGTGATGTATGAACTACATATAGCTCCCTCTCAGGATAAGCCTTGTGCAGTTTTATATATTTGCGCAATGCCCCGTTGTTGTCATTATTAAAAGTATCCACTACCGCCAATTGATCAATGACCCTATTGCCATTTTGGGTCTGTGCATTAATAGCTTCAATTATAATCCATTCGTTACTATACTTGAGTCTTGCATCCTCCCATTTCATTCAGGTTTCCCTCCCAACAGTTTCAGTAACTTAAAAAACAACAAGAAATTCCGTTATACGCTCCCGACCCCTCACTCCTTTTCCTTGATTATAATATAGATATAATTGGGAAACAACAAAATTGCATACCAAGGTATGATTATCTTGTAATAGTATTACCTTATAAATTACTTTGATAAAATATCAGCATGTTGTTTAATCTTTCAAAGCTACCTTCCGATATCGAACGGATAATCCTCAGTGGCCAAATGACGACCCGCATTAACCGGATAACCGGCCCGGTGTAAAAAAGAATACCCACCCAAAATGATGGTTTCCAATAGACCGGAACTGTGGTTTCCTATCACCGGACAGGCGGTGTAGTTTGTTCCGGAATACTCATTGAGCCTGTAGACAATAATGATTTTATCGAAACATTACTAACATGTTGAGCAAGAACCCAAGGGCTGACGGTGTCAAACCGATTGTGAAATAGTGAGCACAAAACAAATGAAAAAAATTTTTAGAGGTATCAAAAATTAAAAAAACATTACGCAATTTATAGAGCTATCAAAAACTCTAAAACGCCCTGTCTGCAAGGCTTATCAGGGTTTTTCTATCCTGCAAGTGTCAAAGACAGGATTATACCGCAATAAATAAAGAAGTAAACGTGCATAAACAAAATTTAAAAGCCTTGTTATAATAAAAACATGGGCTTTACAAATTGACCAATTTGTAAAGCTGACGGAAATAAGATTAAATGTTAGGGGTCGGGAGTGCGAATGTTTTTGGACCTTTAGGCGGCAGAACTTAAGTTCCCCCTATCAGAATGCACACAGGAACCTGTCCCCAGATTGCACACTTGCGATAACATAGGGAATATTACCGTAATAATGGCCGAAATAAAAATTCCTGTTGTTAGGCCAACTAATCTGTTTGCATAATTAAGAGCGGAAATACTTCCGGCAACTAATGTAGAGGCTAGGGATTTATCGATTATATTGTTTAGATCACCCACACCCACGCTAACAAGAACTGGGGGGATTAGATATATAATCTTTTTTACATATCTGTCTTTAAAATCTAAAATATATTTGTATCTAAACCCTGCTTTTTTGATTCCGGGAATCTGAATTGAAATCTGTGCAGCCGTAGCCAATACAGATGTAACAACTAATCCTTTAATTCCAAAAAGGCCTGATAAAAATATTAAAAAGAAAATATATACAAAATTAAAAGGAAAATTTGAGGCAGCAGATTCTGTAAACATTAATTCACTTTGAAGATATCCTCTGAAAACACCTTGAACCCCTGCAAAAAAAATGGCAGGTAATCCTGTCCTCATCATCAGCACTGCTAACTGAAATTGTTTTCCCCCAAATCCGGGTGCCAGTACCTTTATAATGTTTGGTGACAGTATCCAAGCAAGTGCAATGATAACAATGGATATCAGAGAAACAATATTTAACAGGTTATTTGTATGGCTTCTCTTTCCTTCCTTTCCTTCCCTTGTTTCAATCTCGGATAATACCGGTATCATTGTAGTGTTAATTGATCCTGTAATCATTGATGAAAACAGGGAAACCGCTGTTAGTGCAATAAAAAAGGTGTCTGTTTCTACACC
>DASRMN010000229.1:0-8291 GCA_035647935.1 Clostridia bacterium
TTAAAACCGAGGTCCCTCGCAGGCTCCATTAATACTGTCCGTCTCGGGATGACATATGGTTATAACCCGTTAATACCATCCATCTCGGGAGAAGTATGGTTATAAACCGGAAATTAAAACCGGGTTCCCCTGTGAGCCCCATTAATACTACCCATCTCGGGATGACAAAAATGCGGGACTTATATAGCAATAACATACGATTAACAATAATTACATAACATCTTAAGGTTTATTTTACACAAGATATATGTACTAGGAGGTGGTTTTGTAACTATGATCCGATGCACTAATCCCTGTTTATATGAAAAAGAAGGCAAATGTACCTTGACCCACGTAACCTCAGTATCAAACCCTCAAAAAGAGGATTGTGTATATTTTAAAAACAAAAAAGAGGATAAAATGAAAAGAGAACTAACCTCTAATTTTGGACCCTAATATTTTTCTATTTATTATGTTATACAAATTATCATAAACCCCTTACTCCTTATAATTTCGGTTTATTGTTAAAATTAGTGCTTTTTTCAAAGGCTCCGGCTGTTCTCAACAATGTACCTTCATTAAACATCTTTCCCATTAACTGCATACCTATGGGTAAACCATCATGAAAACCGCAAGGAATGGATATTGCAGGAATGCCTGCCAAATTAGGAGCCACGGCGTATCCGTCCACCTTGTGTTTCTCTTCAGGTGCGTTGCAACCTAAACCTAGATCAAACGCGGTTGTAGATGTTATGGGCGCAAGTATAACATCATATTCGGAAAATACATTATCAAAATCCTGCTTAATAATCCCTCTGATTTCATTGGCCTTTTCATAATAATTTTTATAATTGTCACCGTTCAACCAATATGTTCCCATTATAATCCTTCTCTTAACCTCTTCGCCAAGGGCCTCACCCCTTGTGTTCGAAATCAATTCATTTATACCTTCATAATTTAAAGTCCCATATCCATACTCGACACCATCGGGTCTAGATAAATTAACACTGATTTCCGACTGAGAAATTATATAGTAAACAGCCATAGCAAATTTTGTATGTGGGAGGGACACCACATCACAAATCGCACCCAGTTCCTTAAATACCTTTATCGTTTCCAGCAGCGCAGTTTCGACAGGTTTACTTAAATTTTCATCAAAATATTGTTTAGCCACACCGATTTTAAGGTCTTTTATTCCCCAATCAAGCATTTGCAAATAATCAACTTTTTCTTTTCTGCCGGATGTTGCATCTTTGGGATCGTATCCTGAAATAACATTTAGAACCAAGGCGCAATCCCTCACGTCTTTTGTAATGGGACCTATCTGGTCCAAGGAATTTGCTATTGGAACCAGACCATATCTCGAAACTAACCCGTATGTAGGCTTTAGTCCTACAACGCCGCAAAAAGCGCCGGGTTGCCTGATAGAACCGCCTGTATCAGATCCGAGAGCAAAAAAACTTTCCCCGGCCGACACAGCCGCTGCCGAGCCCCCGCTGGAACCCCCAGGCACCTTACTTATATCCCATGGGTTTCTTGTTTTTTTATAGAATGATGTTTCCGTAGACGAACCCATCCCGAATTCATCCATATTACTCTTGCCCACCATAACAGCATCTTCCGCCAATAATTTTTCATATGCGGTAGCACTATATGGCGGTATAAAATCCTGTAACATTTTGGATGCACATGTAGTTAATATACCTTCTGTGTAGATGTTATCTTTAATTGACATGGGTATCCCACCCAACAACCCTATAAACTGGCCATTTTCTATCTTTTTGTCTATTTCTTCAGCCTTTTCATAGGCCATATCTTCGGTAAGGGTTATATGGGCCTCTATTTTGTCCTCCACATCGTCAATTCTTTTTAGAGCACCCTCAAACACTTCCGTTGCCTTTACCTCTTTTTTTTCTAATTTTTCTTTTATCTGGTGCATGGTTAGATTAAAAAGTCCCAATTCTGTTCACCACCGGTTTGCCAATATTCTATACTATAAAAGACTGTCCTCATCATTATACAAATCATCTAATTTTCGAACAATATTATTTTTAGCACCTTCATTTTTTGTATGCGCCGAATTCATATCAAATTCATCTAATATTTTTAAATAATCTAAAAGACCTTTTTTATACTGTTTAAACCCTTCTTTTTCTTTTTCACTGAGTTTGAGAATATTGTGCATTTCTTGTCCCCCATATCTTCAGGTCTGATCCTGTATCCTGTTCAGAAAATACAAACCCGCCAAACCTAGCAAACCGAAAACCGTTAACGAAATTGCAAAATAGGAAGCAATCCTAGCCGCGGTATTGTAGAAAAAACTCTCCGGAAGCATTTGAACAAGAATATCTGCATCCGGATTTAGCTTCCATAAATCGTTATCAAAAAATATAACATGGAAGTGGGTAAAACATTCGTCAGAATTAATTTTGACTAACAATAACAATATAAACAAAAATAGCATATTTATAACAGACGTATATAACAAGGTACCGGAAATGGATTTTTTCCAATACCGATCTCTTTTGATAAGAAATAAAGTCATAACTATAAGCGATACCAGACTTATATCGCGCAGAATTTTCCCTTTAAGAAATAGTTCCTTAACATCCACCATATGCAGCTTTTCCCTGCTACCGAATACTTCTCCCGTTTCTCCTTCAATGATGGCTTTTGTATCTAATTCCTCCCTATCATCCTCCAAATATTTCAAAACATCCTTAATTATATGTTCAAGGCTTTTATTATCTATGCCTGTTGTTCGAGTGGCATCATATTTAACAAATGATTTTTTATAATGATTTAAATCAAAAGCTATAACGTTTACAGAAATGAGCAGTAACGCTATAGATAGTATAGTCCCCCAAACTACATAATTTGATTTTCCGGATATTTTTGACCCCATTAAACCCCATTACCCTTGTTCTAAATATTTTTAACAATATTTTGTCTTATGTCTTATGCTTTTTCCCATAAGACACATATAAATCCCCCTCTTTCACTATATGAAAATTTTTCTTCAAATTCCATGTTTATGTTTTCTTCTTCCACATCAGGCGGAATAAACAGGCACTCCCCACTATCTATTACCTTTTCCCTATTCAATGATTTTAAATCATCCAAGGACTTAAAATGTGCATACCTAAATATGCTATTTTCCTGTAATGATTTCGAAATATAAAATTCCCCCCATTTGCTTTCTCTGTTGATTGTACCGACCAACAAATGTTCATTTTGTTTCAGAACTCTGTACATTTCATCATATGCTTTTTGTGGCTCCCTGAAAAATTCAAAAGCTGCCATAGAGAAAACCCCGTTAAATTTTTCATCGGAAAAACTCATATTATATGCATCCATATTTAAAAAATCAATATCTAGGTTTTTTAGCTTGGCTTTTTCCCGTGCCTTCCTAAGCATTTCTTCCGATATATCTATCCCAACAACCCTACAGCCTCTTTCCGCTAATTTAATGCTGAAATTCCCCGTACCGCAACCTACATCCAGTACCTTCATTCCGGAGACAGGTTTAAAAAGGGAGAATGCCAGCTCGGTTTCTACCTCATCCGCAAACCTGCCCAGTTTAGATTCATACCATTGATCATAATCAACTGCTTTTTTATCAAACATAGTCATGAATCTGCCTCCTATCCTAAAAAAACACAGCAGGAATAGTTCCCCCGCCATTAGACTGCGCAATAATCTTTATCTCGGAAAAACACAGCGAATACGTCAAACTGCGCGGAATTGCACTTTTTTGTCATCCTGAGATGGACAGTATTAACGGTGCTCACGAAGGATCTTTTACATCATGGACTCAAATTCCTCTTCCGAAATAATCTTCAAGTTAGTTTCCGTACCGGAATCTATAATTTCTTCAGCCTTATCGAGTTTGGAACCCGGTGATTCCCCGACCAAAAGATAGTCTGTATTTTTGCTGACACTATCGGTTACTTTGGCCCCCAATTTTTCGAGAAATTCCCTAATCTCTTTACGGCCATAGTTTTTCAAGGTCCCTGTCACAACAACGGTTTTATCCAAAAAAGGACCCTCCTGTTTTTCCTCTTCTTCATGCCCTGGACTTATTCCCTCACTCAACAATCTTTCTATACTTTTTTTGATTTCCTCATCTTTGAAAAAATCTACTATACCCTGCGCTATTATTTCCCCTATGTCCGGTATAGTTATAAGTTCCTCAAATTTGGCTTCCCTTACAGCCTGAAAGGATTTATAATGTTTTGCTAGGTCCATTGCTGTTTTTCTGCCTACATTGGGAATTCCCAATGCAAATATAAAAGAGCTTAGGTCGCGATTTTTACTATTTTCAATAGCTTCTAAAAGATTGTTGGTTTTTTTATCGCCAAACCTGTGCAATTTAATTAAACCGCCATATTCAATTTCATACAGATCTGCTATATCCCTTAAGTCCAGCTCCTCAAAAAGCTGCTCCGCGGTTTTTTCATTAAAACCTACTATATCCATAGCATCCCGACTGGCATAGTGAACCATTCTTGATACAAGTTGCGGCTTGCAGGACAAGGAATTGGGACAAAATATATTGGCTCCTTCTTCTATCAATTCGCTATGACATGCGGGACAATGTGTGGGCTTTTCAACATCTATTGCGGTCCCCGCGTCTTCAGGTTTCCCCGCATTTTCGCATTGTTCTGTAACAGCACCTATTATTTCCGGTATCACATCATGGGACCTTCTGAGCCAAACATTGCAACCTATTTTCACATTTTTTCGCTGAATATCGTCCCAATTGTTTAAGGTGGCTCTGCTGACAGTAGCACCTGCAATATCTACCGGTTCCAAAATTGCCAAAGGTGTCAACTTCCCTGTTCTGCCCACTTGCCAAATCACGTCTTTTAACCTCGTTGTTACCTCTTCCGCTTCAAATTTAAAAGCCATTGCCCATCTCGGGAATTTCTGGGTATGACCCAACAGTTCTCTGGCTTCTATATTGTTAACTTTAACCACCAAGCCATCGACCAAAAAGTCAAAATCCTTTAATCCCTTTTCCTTAACCTTCTCTATTTCCCCGATTACATCGCCAATATTATCGAAAACCTTTACATAATCACTGACAGGAAATCTGTTTTTTCTCAAAAATTCTATCGTTTCCATGTGGGTGTTAAATTCTATGCCTTCATAATAACCTACGCTATAAAAAAATGCGTTGAGCCTCCGTTTTGCAGTTGTCCTCGGGTCTAAATTCCTGAGGGCACCTGCTGCCGCATTTCTGGCATTTTTTAAAGGTTCATCCGCTACTTTGTTATATTCCTCCAGCACAGATAGCTTCATTAAGCCTTCCCCCTGCACCTCTATTTTGCCTCTGTGAAATATTGTAAGGGGAATAGACCTGATTGTTTTTACCTGTTCCAATATAGATTCCCCCACCACCCCGTTGCCCCTAGTAGCCGCCTGCACCAGACGGCCATTGTCATATGTGAGGTTTAATGTCAATCCGTCAAACTTATACTCCAAAACATATTCTATAGGCAGTTTACTTCCTCCGAGTAGCCTTTTTACCCTGTTGTCCCAAGCAATTAATTCCGAAGAGGTCTTGGATTTATCCAAACTCCATAAAGGCGCTAAATGTTCATGGGTTGTAAACCCTTTGAGGATTTCCCCTCCTACCCTGATCGTCGGAGAATCCGAAAGTATCGTATCGGTCTGTTTTTCCAAAGCCAACAATTTATCATAAAGTTCGTCATATTCCCTATCGCTGACTATAGGCTCATCCAAAACGTAATATTTATAGGCATAATCATTTAATTTATCTACTAATTCCCTCATCTCTTCCAATGAGATTACCCCCTCCTTTTACAAAATGCACTGGGGACGGCAGACTGTGTGAAAGAGCACAATTCCTACTTTTCTGTCATTTGAGATAGTAGGGGCAGACGACTCTGTCTGCCCAGGGTGGACAGGGTCGTCCACCCCTACGAATTTCATAGCAATGACAATTTCCACACAGCCTGTCATCTGAGACGGACAGTATAAACGGTGCTCACGAAGGATCTCATCCTTTAGGGAGCCTTCGCGGGTCGGATTTATTCTGTACATCTCAGGATGACATTTAAACAATTGCTAAACTATCGTTAAACTATTGCTAAACTATTGTTTAACCATCGTTATTCGGTAATTTCCAACTTAACAAACGCTGACGATATCTTTTTTATGCCCGCATTCACAAAGGCTATAGTGAGAATTTCGCCCGCAACAGATACTACCGTTCCGATACCGAATTTAGGATGTTTGACCTTAACACCGGCTTTTATTCGGTCTAGGTCAAGGGAACGTTTGGACTTCCTTTTTTGATGCATCATAGCTCCGGTAAATAATGGAGAAGTTTGCATTTTCCTTACTTCCTTTTTTCTGTCATAAGGCTTATCTATGTCAATGAGTCCTTCAGGAATTTCCTTTATAAATCTTGAAATGGCATTTTGGTTGGTCCTTCCGTACAATGTTCTTTGCACAGCATGGCTTATATAGAGTCTTTCCTTAGCCCTGGTAATTCCCACATAACATAATCTTCTTTCTTCCTCTTCATTATTTTCCTGAATTGACATATATGAAGGAAATATGCCTTCTTCCATTCCGGATATGAACACCACGGGAAACTCCAGCCCTTTAGCACCGTGAAGTGTCATCAGGGACACTGTGTTTATATCATCTCCGTCCTCATCCATAGTAGTTTCAAGGGATGTCCTAGCCAAAAACCCATCCAAAGTTTTTTCTTCCGCATTTTCATCAAAGTCTTTCGTTAAAGATAGAAACTCTTTTAGGTTTTCAATCCTGCTCTCTGCCTCTATTTTGTCTTCTGCAAGCAATGCGTCTATATATCCGCTATCTTCATATATTTTTTCCACTGTACTTGTAACTGTCATTTCATTTCGTTTTTCCCTGAGGGACATTATAAGGTCTGTAAATTTATTTGTCTGCGTCTCTACCCTAGATTGGTTTTGTATTTTATTTACGTTTAGAAGGGCATTGAAAAAACTTTCACTGTTCGCTTCTGCATATTTTTCAAATCTGCTCATGCTTTTGGCGCCTATTCCTCTTCTGGGAACATTTATGACCCGTTTAACGCTAACGTTATCCGCCGGATTTTCGACTGCACGTAAATAGGCCAGAATATCTTTGATTTCTTTTCGATCATAAAAACGAACACCGCTGTAAATCCTATAAGGTATTTCATTTTTCATCAACATTTCCTCTATTACACGCGATTGAGCATTTGTTCGGTATAAAACTGCAAATTGAGAGTAAGGCCTATTTTCCTCATTATTAAGCTTTTCTATGGTAGATGCAATAAAATTCGCTTCATCGTACTCATTGTTTCCTTGATAACACTGTATTATTTCTCCACCTTGATTATCAGTCCAAAGTTTTTTAACCTTCCTGTCCATATTGTTTGCTACCACCACGTTGGCGGCATCTAGGATGCTTTTAGTTGAACGATAATTCTGTTCCAGCTTAACAACCCGAGAGTCAGGGAAGTCCTTTTCAAACCCTAAAATATTCCTTATATCTGCACCCCTCCAACCATAAATGGATTGGTCATCATCCCCTACAACACAGAGATTACCGTGTTCTCTGGCTAATAGGCTGATTAAAACATACTGTGCCATGTTGGTGTCTTGGAACTCATCCACCAGTATATATTTGAATTTGTTTTGGTAATAGCGCAAAACTATAGGATTATTTTGAAAAAGTTGAACGGTTTTCATAATTAAATCATCGAAATCCAGTGCATTGTTTTTCTTTAGCTTATCCTGGTACATTTCATATAATTCTGAAATCTTTTTATTCAGAAAATCATCCCCGAATTCGGACGTATATCTGTCCGGGCCGATTAATTGGTCCTTCGCTCTACCTATCTTGCCTAAAACTACTCTGGGTTGAAACATTTCCCCATCTAAATCCAACTCTCCTAAGCATTCTTTCATCACAACTTGTTGATCCATGGTATCGTAAATAACAAAGTTTTTCTTGAAATCGAGCTTGTCTATCTCCGTACGCAAAATACGTACACAGGCAGAGTGAAAAGTACTTACCCATAGGCCCCTATAATAGTTACCTAGTAGGTTTTCTACCCTTTCTTTCATTTCTCTCGCGGCTTTGTTTGTAAATGTAATTGCCAGAATATCATAGGGGGATACCCCTCGTTCCTCCACTAAATAGGCAAACCTGTGTGTAAGCACCCGGGTTTTTCCGGAACCTGCTCCGGCTAATACTAAGACCGGGCCTTCCGTAGCAAACACGGCTTTCTTTTGCATAGGATTTAAACTGTCATATTTAAATTG
>DASRMN010000230.1:0-8099 GCA_035647935.1 Clostridia bacterium
ACTCTAAGCAATGCACGAAATATATTTATTTAAAGTTCCTGAAACCCTTGATTTTATAGCACATACTGCACCCATCACTATTATGACACGTTCCCCCGTTGCCATTTCAAATAGAAATCTTTGGTTTCCATCTTTTACGGACCTTTGTAGCGCCTTTATCGCATTCATCTGATAGGGCCTTAAAAATTTTAACCCGTTATCAAATAAAAATTTATCCCTAGTTTCGAGATTTTGATATTCCGGTGCTTCGGCATATCTGGCATTCTTTACTACTGCTATATAATCTTCTCTTATTTCTTCATTGTATAGCTTTGCCGGGTCTGCATTGAAAGCCTTATTTTCCCTGATACTTTCACAATCCGGGAAACTGGTGATTATTTGTGGATTACCCCTGTATATATCCCAAAAATAATGTTGATTGCCATTTGATAAAATCACATATTTTATGTACAGGGATTTGGCATATTTTCTTGCCTGTTCCTTACCCACCAATGGGTCTTTATCCTCTGACTTGGCTTCAAGTACAATAAATGGGTGCCCATTGTCATCAAGTAGCAGAAAATCAACAAACCCATTCTCTACCTTATCAAAGTTTTTGCCCATTTTATCTACTTGCTTTTTCGTTATTTTGACATTCGGTTCTACTTGGATATTGGCAGGTTTCCCATTTTCCTCGAAAAATCGCCATCCTGCTTCTTCAAGAAGTTTATTTATTTTTATTCTTGCCTCGGCTTCCTTTGCACTCATTTATCCTCACCACCGTCTTTAATATAATCAATAATATCACCAACATTACATTCTGATACATTACAAATCCTTCCCAGCATACTCATTTGAACCGGTTGGTTTCTTGACAAACACCTCCATAGAAACATATTCATTATCAGATAGTTTTGTGAAGGTGTTCAGACTTATCTCATTTAAGGAGATTGTAGAATTTTCCCCGTTTTTTTAATTATATCATGACACACTCCCACATAAAAGGCAGATATACAGATATTTCCGATACTGTCTTTAAATAGGCCGCAGTTCACACCTCAACCAATGCGTAGCCATCCAAGTGTGCAAAATTTCAATTAATGCACGGATTTCACGCGATTTATTCCAGCTTGTACCATATTAATGGTGTATTACCTGAAATTTTGCACAAAAATCGTCTTTTACACTATATTTTCAGGAATTACTTGAAATTTTGCACAAAGGGTGCTAATTCGGACAGAAGAAATAGTGATATAAATTCAACAGGCGGCCAAAGGCCGCCCTTGTGTTCTAAAGATTATATGTGGCAAACAAAACGTCCCCATGCCACATTTATTGTAAACCTTGTACCTTTATTACCGATTCTATATTATATGAGGACAGCACTTTGATATACCCTTTAAACATACTGTTCACTTCCTCATCCCCTGTATCTACCAATAATGGCCGATTTCCCAAAGAAAGAAGTTTACCTTTGGAAGCAATAACTTTTATATTTTCCTTTCCTACTTTCTTGATAACTTCTGCACTGATTTGTTGATTTCCTCTTCCAAATATATACCCTTGTCCACCAATAACAGTAACTACTATTTTTGCCTTGTCGTCTTTTATAGTATCCAATATCTGCCTTTCATTAACATCAGATGCTATCAACTGTTTGTTCTTTACAATATCTATTCCCAAAAGAGTATTTGGTAAGCCTAACTTATCCATAATGGGTCTGGTAGATGTGCCTGAACCGATTATATAATATACATCCTTATCCTCTTCCATCATCTCTATAATTTTGTCCGAAATTGCATCTAAGGCTTCCTCTTCTGCTCCTACCCCTCCGGATTTGGTTACTTGGGTCAATTCTTCCTCCAAAGGAATTACCATATATCCGTAAAGTCTTGCCATTACTTCCCCTGCTCTGAATGCTTCCTCGTCTATATCCATTACTTCCGCTTCTATTGTTTCCATTTCATCATCTTGGAAAAATTTTAATACTACTTCTCCTGCCGCTTTAGGATGATTTGCATATACCGCCGAATGTATTTTAACACCTGTAGGTATTCCGATAACAGGGACCTTGCCATTTATGCCATTATAAATATTACGTGCCGTACCGTCCCCGCCTGCAAACAGTATTAAGTCTACACCTATTTCAAGCATTTTTTGGGCAGCTTCCTCCGTATCCTTCGGACCGGTATTGCCTTCTATTTCTTTTAAAACCGTTGGTTCGAATCCTACCGCAACAGCCTCTTCTTCCCCCATACTTCCCGGATAGGTATAAATCTGTATTTTATCTTTAAGGGGAAGAATTTCTTTTAACGCCTTTATGGCCTTACGCGGCGATTCCGGTTCCGCCCCTAAACTGAGTGCTTTTGCTAAGACTTCCGGTCCGTCGGTGCCCTTAAGGCCTACTCTTCCACCCATGCCTGCAATAGGGTTAACTATAAATCCCAGCTTCATAAAAATACCTCCTAAATTTTTATTTGCCCATGCCCTTACCCATTCTGTAACAATATTTTTCACCTTTAAATTATATATAAATGCTAAATTACAAAACACCATGGAATATATAAGTATTATAATGCTACATGAATATAATTTTCAATGATACGTATTATTATCTAATGAATAGTTTGTTTGAGTTGCCGCTTTTACAATACTACCTAATTATTGTACCATAATACAGTATATAACCGAGACATTTTTTTGGATAATTCGAAAATAAAAAATTATTTTCCGCAACCTTAATGATAAAATGACAAAAATCCCCCTCCGTTTTAAACCAAAAAAGGATAATATTATAAAAATTAACAAGATATATGTTTTGTTCGCTCTAAGGCCTTAACAAATTTATAAAAATCTTCGTAACTTCCTCTGTGATCTATAATCAGATCCTCTGTGGCTGCGCCTATGACATAATCCTCAATAAGGTATGTTTTCATCCCAAGGCTCTTGGCTATCATATCTTCCCCGATATCGTTTCCCACCATCATACAATTTTGTGGCTGTTTTTTTATAACACTGAGGACCTCTTCGTAAAATTCCAATCGGGGCTTACAATAATGCATTTTTTCCAGACATGAAATAAAAACAAAGTCTTCCCTGTTCAGCCCCGCCCATTCTATACGATGCAGAATAGCCCTTTCGGGAAAAAGCGGATTTGTCGCCACCACTAAATTATAGCCTTTTTCCTTAAGCAGGGCTACAGAGTCTATCATATATTTGTTTTTTGTAGATATCCCCTTAATATTATTAAAATCTTTTTCATAAAAGTCATTAAAAATAGGGTTTAATACCTCGGATTTATGATTTATTTTTTCGTAAAAATCCTCAAAAAACGCCTCTTCATTAGTTTTGTTGGAATCTACGTTGCTGATCATATACATGGTTGAATCCCAAATATTTTTGATAACCTCCTCGGGAGTAAAATAATCTCTTAATTTAATTGATATCTCCATAAAGTATTTTTTAGTAAATTCCTCGGTATCTATAGGCAGTAAAGTGCCGTCCAAATCAAATAATATAGTTGTAATCATTTTGTTTCCTTTCTTTCTTAAAAAATACTCACAACTATATGTGAGTATTTTGATATTTATCTATTATTTGCTTATTAAAATATTCTATTAATGACAAGAATGATCTCCGTCCCCGCATCCGCCGCCATATTTATGTTCTTGGCAGACAGATTCAGTGGATTTCAAAGAACCTTGCAAATATGCTTCCGCTGCTTCTCTGGCATCACCGCTTGCCCCGACAACAACCTCAATGCCTTTTGAATTAAAGATGTCGATAGCTCCTCCGCCCATACCTCCTGATATAATCACACTCACTCCCATATCATTTAGGAAAACCGGTAAAAAACCGCGCCTGTGCCCCGGGTTCGGTACAGATTCGCTTTTTATAATTTGATTATCTTCGATCTCAAAAATATTGAAATTGGCACAATGTCCAAAATGCTGTGTTACGAGTTCGTTTTCACTTGCTACCGCGATTTTAATCATTACATTCCCCTCCACCTTCTCAATGTTTTAAAACAAAATTGAACCAATTGCCAACAAAGGCTTTCATTTATAATAAACAACAATTATTCCAAGGTCAACCACTAAATCAGCTCATTTAAATTTATATTGTTATTTCACTGCCGGTCGACAGGTATTCAATATTATCCCCCATAACAGCTTTCAGTCTATCATAGGGTTCTATACCTGTGCAATGACACGTATAATATTTTGCGTTTGTGCCCAAAAGATATTTGCCTATTTCATCTATAACCTCGGGACTTTCATCACCACCTGAACGGCTCGAAAGATGAAATCCGCCTATTACATAATCAGGCGTACTTCCTTTCAGGGTATGAAAATGCTCAATAATATTGATAATGCCGTTATGGGCACAACCTGTTACCAAAAGCGTCTTTCCGTCTTCTTCTATTATAAGATTCTGTTCATGTACAAATGTATCATTCATCATTTGCCCATCCTTCTCGATAAACAAACCTTTATTTGACGATGGTTGCGGTTCCTTCTGAATAACATCCGAATACATTTGAATTTCCCTGCCAATAAAAAAGCGGTCTGATGTAAACATTATCTGACTGTCATGTTCCAAGTCTTCGTCCAAGCCTATATATTCCAGCTTGTCCTCGGGACGCGATGCATAAAATTTTTCAAATGCCCGGGGATGCACAAATATATCGGCTGTGTTATTCTCCTGTAAAAACACCTTCAATCCGCCGCCATGGTCATAATGGCCATGCGAAATCACAAGAAAATCAACATCTGCAATGTTAACATTCATTTTTTTAGCACTTTCAAGAAACAACCCGCTTGCTCCAACATCAAATAAAATTTTGTAGGCACTTGTTTCGATATACAAACTAAGTCCATGCTCACTGCCAAAATCTTTCGATATTGATGTATTTTCCGCTAACATTTTAATTATCATGCCCCTAACCCCTCATCCCCTTCAAAAAGTATTTCCATCGTTTTTTTATAGACCTCTCTGGCTGCTGTTCCGGATATGCAATCTATATCCACAATGGTCTGTCCATTATTAATAGCCTTTACAGCATCTGAATCAAAAGGTACTCTGCCCACAAAGGGTAAGCCATGTTTTTTACAGAACAACTCGATTTTTTCTGTATTCACAAGATTGGTATCGTATTTATTGATACAGACTGCTATTTTCACCCCGAATTTCTTCGCCGTATTTATTATTCGCTCCATATCACTGATACCTGATACGGAAGGTTCAGCTACGATTAATACCATATCGACACCACTGAGAGATGCGATAACCGGACAACCGATTCCCGGAGAACCGTCAATAATCGCAAATTTTGCATCAATTTCTTCGTCGTCTACTGCTGTCTTCATCTGCTTTTTCACCTCGGCAACCAACAAACCTGAAGTGCCACATCCCATCTTGAGTTGTGCAGTAGAAAAGACTTTCCCGCCGTGGGAGGAATACAACATCAATTCCCCGGATACAGCCGGCCTCAAGGTTGCCGATCCCACAGGACAAACGAGCTGACAAACCCCACAACCCTCACAGGCAAAGGGATTTACCCTGTATCCTCCTTCCGCTGTAATTGCATCAAACCGACAATGTTGTCTGCATTTGTCACATTCAATACACAATTCGGGGTCTATCACAGCTTCGGGCAGTCCATAAAAATCCGTTTTTTTCGGTTCAGTATCCTGTTTTGTTATAAGGTGTAGGTTAGGTGCATCCACATCACAGTCTGCATATGCCTTGGCATCGGAAATCTTTATAAACGCACTTGCCAGCGTTGTCTTTCCCGTACCGCCTTTCCCACTAAGAATTAGCAACTGCTTCACTATGTCGCACCTCCCTCACTACCATTTCCAATAAATCCGAAAACATTTTCCTATGTTTCTTACTTTCCCTTACTACTATTTTTGCGTTTGAATTTAACATCCCAAGTTCATTATCAAAAGGAATTCGGCCCAGAATTTTGATGTTTCTTTCCAAGCAAAATTTTTCTGCCGGATTTTCTCCCTCAAGACATTTATTAAGAACAACACCAAATGGTTTTTTAAATATCTTCACCAGTTCATAAACCATGTTGAGATTATGAACACCGAATAAGGTAGGCTCAGCCACCAAAATGCAATAATCGGCATCTTTTATACTATCCATAACAACACAAGCACTTCCGGGGGGACAATCAATAAAAATAGGAATATTGGAAATACCCTTGTTATCGTCTAAAAGTTTGCTGATGATTGGAACACCTGATATCTCCCCCGTATTCAATATCCCCGTGTTTACATATACATTATCCGATGTACCTTTTTGTATTTTGCCAATAACTTTTTCTTTTTCAGTTAATGCTTTTTCCGGGCAAAGCAGCACACAGCCACCGCAAGAATGGCAAATATCCTCAAATATAATCAATTTGTCTTTAATATAAGAAAGTGCATTAAATTCACAAAAATCAACACATTTTCTACATCCATTGCAAAGTTCGTCATCCACTACCGGAATTTTAACCGATACTTCTTCTTCTTTGATGCCTTCCGGTTTAAAAAACAAATGTCCATTCGGTTCTTCAACATCACAGTCAATATAGATTGATTGTTTTGCTACTGCGGCTAAATTTACCGATACCAACGTTTTCCCTGTGCCTCCCTTGCCACTTAGCACAGCTATCATCATATTAATTTCTCCCTCTACCGCGTCCGTGTCCGTGAAACCCGGCATGAATTTCATCCAATAAAGGAAGTTCCCCATCTATAAAAGCATCTATATTCTCTCTTGCCGGAGCGTCAATTGTTCTATATATTTTAACACCGGCGGCCTTCAAAACATTAGCAGCGTTTTCCCCACATCTGGGTGCCAGTAAAACATTTGCCTCGGTATCAACTATTATTTGTGCGGCTTTAATCCCCGCGCCTCCCGCACTTGTTGCTGCATTATTATCAACAAACTCACTTTCCTCAGTTTCTGTATCATATACAAGGTAATAAGGAGCGCGCCCGAGGGCCTCACAAATATCTGTCTTTATATCTTTTTCATCTACAGGTATAACTATCTTCATAATAAACCTCCGTTCTGTTTTTACTTACATAAATCTTTACCGCATTTGTTTTTACGAACATATAATCAGTCATTCCTATTCCCTTTACGTGCAAAACCTCTGCCATGCCCATGCCTGTGCATACGGCAGTTGTGACCGCATCTTTGCCCGTAACCGTTACAAAGCTGATATTTACCTCCCTCAATTGTCAACACTTTACAATTTACCAATGATTCTGCCAGCTTTCTTCTTGCTCTCATGTAAATTCCCTGAACGGTAGTACGGGCAATATCCATTTGAATAGCACATTCTTCTTGGGTAAGACCTTCCAGATCGATAAGTCTTATTGTTTCATATTCATCAACTTTCATATTAATACAATCCTTATCATCTGAAGTGAAACCAAGGGGACCAAATTTATTACTTTCCGGCAAACGGCATACTCTTCTCCATTTAGTTGGTCTTGCCATTTCATCACCTCAATTATAGTCAGGAATAACTAGGGGAATCCCCCGGTTATCCCTGATATCCGTTACAAGTTGCCCTTATTGTTTAATAATAACTTTGCACTATACTATAACAACTTATTTTGCCGTTAAGATGGTTATCTTTGTGTTCTTGCCGGGTTTCGGTTTGCAGCAAAACCTCTTCCATAACCGCCGGCAAGACCACGTCTGCGGAGAAGTCTGCGACCTATCCTCATTCCAAGGCCTGCGCCATATCTAGCTAATCCTGTACCTACACAAGATCCCAAACCTCTTCCTGTCATCGATCCTGCGCCTGTTGGACCGGTTCCATCCCTTCTTGGCATACGATCACCTCCTCCTCATAGTCTAACCCCTGCTATTCCTATTATACTTTGTTCCTGACATATGTCAATAATTTTTCATGATATTTTTACAATAAATTCCCTGCCAAAAGACTCAGTTACCAAAATAACAAAACAATTTCTTTAAATTCCGAAAAACCGGGATGTTGAGTAACTTTGTTTTTAAAAAAATAAAACCCATTGGCTATAAACCAGTCAACAGGTTTGATCCGATACTAATATTCGGATTACGGTATATATTTCCTTATTAATTAC
>DASRMN010000231.1:0-2781 GCA_035647935.1 Clostridia bacterium
GAAATGGTAATGCCGGGGGACAACATCACAATGGAAATAGAACTGATTTATCCCATAGCCATTGAAGAAGGACTAAGATTTGCTATTCGTGAAGGCGGAAGGACAGTAGGGGCCGGCGTAGTAACCTCTATTATTGAATAAACAAACAGTGTTCTAATTTAAGATGACAGGGGGGCTGGGCATAACCTGGCCCTCTGTGTATTTTTTTGATTGACATAGAATTAAAAAGGCAAGGGCAGTCGGTCTTATCCTGTCCGGAGGACAACTATCGAATGTTTTTTTGATTGACATAGAATTAAAAATATGATAGATTTTAAAAGGTAACCAATTATACGAGGATACAATTATATAACATACTAAATAGATATATTTGTTATGTTGTCAGCAGTGGGAGGGTAGGATTATGAGGGTAAATATCATATTAGCATGTACAGAATGTAAACAGAGGAATTACAATACAAGCAAAAACAAAAAAAATGATCCGGACCGTTTGGAGATTAAAAAATATTGTAAGTTTTGCAGGGCTCATACTGTTCATAAAGAAACAAAGTAAAGGGCACTAGAATTTCTTAAAAGGATGTGAAATAGCAATGTCTGCACAGACAAGCGCCAAAAAAGGTTCAGGTATAAAAAAATTTGGGAAATTTCTAAAAGCTGTGCGCTCGGAGCTAAAGAAGGTAATTTGGCCCAGTCGTAAGGAGTTAATTAACAATACTGTTATTGTGATTATCTCTGTAACACTGGTGATAATCGCTTTATGGGTGCTGGACTCTATATTCGGTCTTGCTTTAAATCTTATCATAGGGTAATATAATA
This sequence comes from Clostridia bacterium, assembly GCA_035647935.1. Classification (GTDB taxonomy): domain Bacteria; phylum Bacillota; class Clostridia; order Peptostreptococcales; family Natronincolaceae; genus JAAZJW01. The sequence goes on from DASRMN010000231.1 coordinate 817, forward strand.
TGCTTAAAAGGAGGGGAGAGTATCCGATAAAGGATGCTCCTAAAACATGTCCAAAGAAGCAAAGCCTGAAGAGGCAAGGTGGTACGTTGTTCATACCTATTCAGGTCATGAAAACAAAGTGAAAGTGAACATCGAAAAGATTGTTGAAAATAGAGGAATGCAGGACGTTATTTTGGAGGTTAAGGTACCCACCGAAGAAAAAATTGAATATAAAGACGGGAAAAAGAAGGTAAAGGAAACCAAACTGTTTCCCGGATATGCACTTGTTAAAATGCATATGACCGATGAATCTTGGTATTTGGTAAGGAACACGAGGGGTGTTACAAGTTTTGTAGGTCCAAGTTCAAAACCGATACCTTTAACTGACGAAGAAATAATGTCAATGGGGGTAGAAAGACCAAAGGTGGAAGTCAACATTAAGGTTGGCGAAACCGTAAAAGTCATTTCGGGTCCTTTTGAAACCTTTATGGGGACCATTGAGCATATCAATGTGGAAAAACAAACCGTAAGAGTACTTATTTCGATGTTTGGAAGGGATACACCGGTTGAGTTGGAATTTGACCAAGTTGAAAAAATTTAAATTCGAAGAAATATATTAAAATTGACATCATAGGGTTTTAGGCAATTGTAACCATCAAGGAGGTGTTAACGTGGCAAAGAAAGTAATAGGGCAGATAAAGTTACAAATTCCCGCGGGAAAAGCTACCCCGGCGCCACCGGTTGGACCGGCATTAGGACAACACGGTGTAAATATAATGGGATTCTGCAAAGAATTTAATGCTAAGACTGCCGACCAAGCAGGATTGATTATACCGGTTATTATATCGGTTTATCAGGACAGGTCATTTAATTTTATAACAAAAACCCCACCGGCTGCGGTATTAATCAAAAAAGCTGCCGGGATAGAAAATGGTTCCGGTGAACCCGATACTATAAAAGTAGCAAAAATCTCTAAAGATAAAATCAGAGAAATTGCAGAATTAAAGATGCCGGATTTGAACGCCGCTACAATAGAAACAGCTATGAGCATGATTTCCGGCACAGCTAGGAGCATGGGGGTTGTTGTAGAAGATTGATTTATATTCAGTTCAGAACAGTGGGAGATTTTTATTGATAATCGCTAATACCACTAAGGAGGGAATAAAGTGGGCAAGAGAGGCAAGAGATACAAGGAAGCAGTAAAACTGGTAGATAAGGAACATCTGTATGATCCGTCAGAAGCCATGGAGATTGCGAAAAAGGCGGCAACCGCCGGTTTCGATGAAACCATGGAAGTGCACATAAGGCTGGGTGTGGACTCGAGACATGCGGACCAACAGGTCAGGGGTGCGGTTGTATTACCCCACGGCACCGGCCAAACAGTCAGAGTTCTCGTATTTGCGAAGGGTGAAAAAATAACTGAAGCCGAAAATGCGGGAGCGGACTATGTAGGCGGAGAAGAACTGGTAGCAAAAATCCAAGGTGAAAACTGGTTCGATTTCGATGTGGTGGTAGCAACTCCGGACATGATGAGTGTTGTGGGCAGATTGGGAAGGTTGCTCGGGCCAAAAGGTTTAATGCCGAACCCCAAATCGGGAACGGTGACATTCGATTTAGAAAGAGCAATTGAAGAAATCAAGGCGGGAAAAGTTGAGTACAGGCTGGATAAGGCCAACATTATACATGTGCCCATCGGCAAGGCCTCATTTGAAGAAAACAAACTGATAGACAACTTCAGGACACTTTTGGATGCTATCATAAGGGCAAAACCCGCGGCCAGCAAAGGCCAATATTTAAGAAGTGTCACGGTAACATCAACAATGGGTCCCGGGATTAAGGTAAACCCGGCCAGAGTGATGGAGTAATTCTATATTGTTAAATCTGAATATTTTGCCATAGACAGTAGGTGCAAATGCTTAAATATCCTACCGAGGCTTTGAATAAAACAAAATCAAAGGTCTCGTTATGTCTAGTAAGGCAATCGGG
>DASRMN010000232.1:0-7338 GCA_035647935.1 Clostridia bacterium
TAACCCGGTTTGTGCGACCAGAGGGAACAGCAAACCGATGGTAGGTCAAACGCAGCCGGCTGTCCGTTTTGTCAACAACTCACAAGGTTCGTTGGACAAAAAGGCAACGAGAACCAAATTTATGCGACCAGAGGAAGCAAATAAATTTGTGTTTCGAGACTGCAAACGATGGTTTAACAATAGTTTAACGATAGTTTTTATGACCTAGGGGAGTAAACAAATTTGTGTTGAGAGACCGCAAACAATCGTTATTGTTATATTAGCTAACATGAGGGTGGACAGAGTCGTCCACCCCTACCTTTCATAGCAATGACAAAAAGTAAAAAAGGTGCCTTTTCACACAGCCTGTATTCACTGTGCATGAAATGAGATTGTTAAGATAGTTCTATCATGTATTAATCCGGTTTAAAAGAGCAAACTAACACCGGAAATTAAAATGAAAGGAGAGAGTATGTGTGTCAATTGGAAACAATCTTTTTAAAGGTCTGGTTTCAGGACTGTTTGCCGGTCTCATCCTAATCTTCGCATTTTGGGGGATATGGCTACTGCCTGCTCTGGGCCTTATTTTAACAAGGGCGGACCTTACTAACGGTTCCATAGTTGCCGCGCTCTTCGGTGTAATAGGTGGATTAATCTACAGTCTTTTTGTAAGAGAACGCCATCTAAATATCAAGCAAAGGATTTTAGCCGGTTCTGTGTTGGGATTTGTTTTTTGGGTTGGAGGGGTCTTAACCCTTATACCAATAATGTTGGGTTTTCCGCCTTCACTGACAAGTCCGCAAGACCACATTTCCACACTGGCTGTTTTCGTGGTTTATGGCATATCATTGGCATTCATCTACCATGCATTTGCAGAAAGAAAATCCATGAGAAGCCTCGGCTACGGTGCCGGTTTGGTTCTTTTAACCCTTATAGCAACACCTTTTCTTTTGCGCGGGGCCATAAGCACGAATCCTGAAGACCTTGATTTACCTAAGGGATACAAAGCAGAGGTTATTGTCAAGGGTCTGACCTACCCCACAAGCTTGACAATGGATGAACAGGGTACTATTTATGTTGCCGAATCCGGTCATAGCTATGGACCGAAAACTACAGAGGCCAAAATATTCAGGGTAGATGAAGGGGGCAGACTTAAAAAGATCGCCGATAAATTTGAAGGACCCATAGGTGGTTTGACATATAAAGACGGTAATTTGTATGTTTCCCATAAAGGATTCATAACAGAATTGGAAATAGAATCCGGTAAACGAAAAGACTTGGTTTCAAACCTGCCATCCCTTGGGGATCACCCAAATGGAGACCTTTTATTCGGCCCCGATGGTGCAATTTATTTCGGCCAAGGTACGGCGACTAATGCGGGAGTGGTCGGTTCGGATAATTTCGTTTACGCTTGGGCAGACCGTTATCCGGATTTTCATGATATTCCGTCTAGGGATTTTACCTTAACGGGGGAGAATTATGCTTCTCTAGACCTTAAAAGTGCCGATCCCACCGCAAAGGGAACAACCGGGGCTTTTGCTCCCTTTGGCTATACTAGGGAGCCCGGTGAAAAAGTTGAGGGAAAAGTGCCGGCTAACGGGGCTGTCCACCGCTTGGACATGAAAGACGGCACCCTTTCCATCTTTGCGGACGGGCTACGAAACCCTTACGGATTAACCCAAGACGGGGAAGGAAATATTTATGCCAGTGTCCTCGGGTATGACGACAGAGGAGTCAGAGCCTCTACAAATTCGCCGGACTGGATTGTAAAGTTGGAGGAAGGTGCTTGGTACGGGTGGCCGGATTATGCGGGAACGATTCCCCTGTGGGACAAACAGTATGCCTCGGAGCGGGGCATCAACCGTAACCCGATAATAAAAGACCCTCCGGAGGTCACAGCACCATTAACTTCATTGCCCCCACATTATTCTCCCATGAAAATGGCCTATGCCCCCGAAAATTTCCCCATAAAGGGTATATTTGTGACCGCCTTCGGCGACGGCCAACCCTTAACACAGGATACTAAAACACAAGCGCCCAGCGGCGTATTGGTTATAGACCCGAAGACAGGGGATTATGATTGGTTTGTGAAAACCAAAAATAAGGCCCGGGCAGGGCGCCGCGGTGATGGGCTGAAGCGTACCATTGATGTTAAATTTGACAAGGACGGCGAGTCACTTTATGTTTTGGACTTCGGTGTATGGGAATTTGCGGATATGGCACCAAATGCAATCCCGAAATCCGGGGTGATATGGAAGATAAGTAAGGTGAATGACCAAATGAACATCCCGCAATAGCATATCGGGATAAATTATCCGTTAAAAAAGAGCTGATATCGGAAATCTAAGATTCATCATCATCATCGTCATCGATATCAACACACTTTTGGGCAAATACTGAAGACATACGCTTTTGCACAAACAATGCTATACCCATAAATAACGAGGAATAAAGAAAACCGAATAAAATAATAGCCAAAAGAATTGTTATATTCAAGGAGCTAACGATATTTTGCAGGCCGGGCAAGCCCACTAAGAAGATTAAAAGGAGAATACCGCAAGTCAATAACGAAGTGGGGACCAGAGACTTCTGCCAAATCGAAATGGTAGGGACTGCAACAAGCGTAGCAGACAATCCGAGTGGCCCGGTGGCCAACAAAAATATTATTGCCTCCTGCACGTTAATAAGAAATAACAACGCAGTTGCGGCTAAAAACATGGGCAGAATTCTGTCTTTGAAAAGTAATGTACCGATAATAACAGGCACACTGCTCAATGGAGATAAGGCTAGGCCGATTACAGGAAGAAAAACCGGTGCCGCATGTAAAATGACGGTAATTGCGGTTAAGAGGCCTGCTAGGGTTATCCATTTGCTACCTATTCCGAGTTGGTCTTCGGTTTGGTCTTCCGCCAAAAATTCGTCCTTGTTCTTTTTCAAAATCGAGAATGTATAACAAAGAAGGAAGAGATACCCTATAATAGAAAAGGTATTTAACATAATATTACCCCCATAAGTTTTCATATTTAATGTTATTCAAAGAGGCTTGCCCTTATGCTGAATATGAAAACCCGGGGGCAGTTCGGGACTGCTGAAAAAGTCCCGTTTTTATAAAGTTATTTTGGTTTCTATGTCACACCGTTTAACACTTGCTGTAATACACTGATAGACACAGGTTTAGCTAAATGCAAATCAAAGCCCACCTGTTTTGAATGTTCCATATCTTCCGGCTGCGCATACCCGGACAGTGCAACCAAAAATGTGTCCCGGAGTACTGTGTTCTTGCGAATTGCCTTTGCAACCTTATGCCCGCTTATATCGGGCAGTCCTATATCGCAGATTATAACATCCGGTTTAATTTCCTCCGCTCTGATAATACCTTGGGTCCCGTTATAAGCAATCGTTGTTTTATGGCCTATAGAATCAATAAGTTTACACATGACCCCTGCCAAATCCTCGTTATCATCTATCACCAAAACCTTAAGCAATGTATTTGATACCGAATCTATTTCCCCCCGGCGCCCTTGTTTTTCAATCTTTTCCTTTGATAGTGGCAGTTTTATAGTAAATCTGGCCCCCTTATCTTTTCCCTCACTGAAGGCCTGAACACTGCCTTCATGAAGTTCTACCATTCCCTTGACAATGGATAGACCTATACCCAGCCCCCCGTTACCTCTATCCAATGATCTATCGGAAAGCGAAAAAGGTTCAAACAGGCTCCCCAGACGATCAGATTCTATCCCCTGACCCGTATCCTGAACCACTATCACGGCTTCATCGGTATTCATATCTTGGGACAAAGTAACGGTAACCAAGTCTCCCTTATTTGTAAATTTAAGGGCATTATGCAACAGATTATTTATAATCTGGGCTAAACGGACGGGATCTGCCTCGAGGTATATAGGCGAAACCGACCCAATTTCCAATTTCACATCTTTCTCGGCAAATTGCAATTGAAAATCCAGTGCCGTTTCCTTAACCAGTTCGTTAAGTTCTATAATTTCCTTCTTCAACTTTATTTTGTTCTGATTAATCCGTGTCACATCCAGAAGGTCATCTATCAGATGAACAAGTTGTTCCGTCTGACGCTTTGCGACCCCCAGCATCCTCATTGTTTGTTCATTCTCTGTCAGAGTCTTATCCAGCAGATTCAAGCTCATCGTAATGGTTGCCAGAGGGTTCCTCAATTCATGGGAGAGCATACTGATAAAAGTATTTTTATTTCGGTCTTCCCGACGAAGCTTCTTTACTAGGTTCAAGGCAGTTTTTTTACTTTTGCGAAGGTCCTCTTCATTCATTTTGTGCTCAATCAGATCTGCCGCCTGCCTTGCCAAAACGTCCAAAATTATCAGCTCATGTTCAGAAGGTTGATACGGATTACACCAATGTGTGGAAAAAGTGCCCAACAACCTGCCGCTGCGCGAAATCAACGGCGTGGTTTGCATAGCATGGATACCTGCTTGCAGTAATATTTCTAGGATTTTGGTAGCTTCAATGTTTTCATATTTATTTGTGTCAGGTATAATCATCCGTTGTTCCTTGCAAAAAGCTTCTCCGCAAATAGTATCCTTCGACACACCTACCCATTCCCGAGGCCTGACCCCCTGAGGGTTGCTCCCGTAATATGCGACAAGTTTTAACCAACCGCGACTACCATGTTCGGGACAAAATATCCGCAGGCCTGCAGAGTCCGAATTCATAACACGGGAAGCGACCTCAGTTATCTTTTCATATAAAACCCGGATATCGTTTTTACCAAGCAACTCGATGCTCACGCTTTGCAGTAGTTTGGCAGCCTCCAGCTCCGCCTCAAGTTGGGCCTGACTTTCCGCCAGTGCATTCCGACTGTAGGCATGTGTAAGATGCATCCAAATGGAGGCAGTAAGTCCACGCATCAATCTAATTTCATCTTCACGCCAGTGCCGAGATGAGTTATCAAAAATGCTCATACTGAACCTACATCTATCCTCTTGCACCAGCGGTATATTGATAAAAGAACCTATGGAAAACAGGGCCATTTGTTCGGCATTTACCCGTACATCGTTTGCTGCATCTTCCACTATATAGGTTCCCTCAAGACGAGGGGAAGAGAAAAAATCCCCGAATAAAAAATTATTTATACTGTACACGCCTTTGAGGCTTGGGATGCCGGTCCGTTTCCATTCATATCTGACAGTAACAAGCTCCTGATTATCATCTATTTCGCTGAATATACACTGCGAGACTTTGAAATATTCGCAAATTTCGCGACAAAGCATGGCCATTGTTTCTTCAGTATCAGTCAATCCCACAAGTTTTTTACCGATTTTGATTGTAAAGGCCTGATTTGCTGTATGATGTTTGCGCTCAGTAATATCGTCAAAGCTTAAAATTGCCGCAATAACTTGTCCCCGTTCATTAAATATTGGTGCGGAGCCACACAAAACAAAAATTTGTGAACCATCTGCCCTTTTTATAATCGCCCCACGATCCCGAATAGTTTCCCCTGATAACAAGGTGCGGCCTACAGATGTCTCTTCAAAAGTATAAGAGATTCCATCCAGCCTTGAGACTCGTATCCTATCTGTATGCTCCCTAAAATCCCAACCAATATAATTAAAACCATAAATCTCCATGCCCCGCTTGTTTATAAATAAAAATTTAAAGTCTGCCCCTACTATTGCTATCCCCGATGGAATGATATCTAAAATTGTCTTTATCCCCTCCCAACTTAATTTACCTTGTCCATAAATTGCCCGAGCGATAGTCCCGATTGTCACAGGGTCTGTGCTGTCATCTACCCCGGCATTTAACTTTGTTCCCCCAAAACCTTCAATTTCAACGTTATTTTTCATATATATGTCCCCTTTTTCATAGTTCCCCTTTCTATAATCTCTGATTATGATGTTCTATAAGCAATGTGAAAATCCTTTAAAATATTCCACTTTTTGCCGCCCTTTTTCGACAAATACACATGGGGACACTAAACACAGGAAAACTATATCTAACTGCCTGTACTTCATTAATTTGAATATCAGTCGAAACAGAATCACTTTTAAAAATCGATCCGAATAGAATTAGGTTGAAAAATTTGAACATATTGAAAACCATGAGCTCCCAACATTATCAGAATATTGTAAAAAAATTGCCGAACATTTAATCGGCAACCCATTTATATTTTTTCACTGTTTTTATCCAAAGATTAAAGCAATGGAAATAATTATTTTTGTTTTAAACAGATTTTTTCCCTATGTATATCTTCCCTTAACTGAGTTTACTAATCAGTTCACTGATTTCTTCTTGGGATAATTGGGACTCAATAACAGAAGAAAGATTCCCGCTTAAATCAATAATTTCTTTTGTAGGGAGAATCTTCACAATCGGTCTGGTTGGAAGTGAAGGATTAGTTTTTATAACACATGCTTTATGCCCGTTATTCATTCTTACAAGTGTGCCCACCGGGTATGGTTGTATACTTTGTGCAAATGCTTGTACTATGTTAAAAGAAAAATAGCTCCCCGCCGAACCCTGTAACATCTCATAAACTTCTGAATAAAAAAGCGCTTTCCTATAGGATCTATCTGTTGTCATAGCACTGTACATATCCGCTATGCCACAGATCATGTCCAAAACCGATAGTTCTGAGCCCTTAAGGCCACGTGGATATCCACTGCCATTGTACCTTTCATGATGATTCAGTATGATAGAAATTGATTCCTTGCTCAGTCTTTCTTCAAATTCATAATTGGCCATTTTATGGCCCAAAACTGTATGTTTTTTTATTTCGGTAAATTCCTCTTCTGTTAAACTGCCGGTCTTATTAAGAATCTCTATTGGAATACGTATTTTGCCTAAATCATGCAATAAACTTCCTATCCCAAGCTTAATTAAGACAGACTTAGAAAGGCCCATTTCATGACCGATTATTATAGACAGTATACATACGTCTACAGAATGTGCATAAGTATAAGAATCATAGGCTACAATTTCTGATAATCCTCCAATAGAGGATTTACCTGAAAGTATCTCGGTAATAATGTTTCGTATCAGTTCTACAAGTGTCCGGTAACTTTCTTTAATCATGTTTTTCTCAACAAAATTTCGAACACTGTTTAATACTTCGATTTTTATTTCATCATCTAAAACATTATCTGTTTTTTCGAAATCCAAATTTAAAGCCACATCACTTCTTATATTTGCAGCCAATATGCCCATTTCTTTTAGGGCTCTGATATTTTTAGCTGTAAGAGTATGATCCCAATTTAATAATAATTTCCCTTGGCTACTATATATCGAGGAATCTAGTACCATGCCGGGTTTTAAATGTGATATTGATAATTTCATTAGATTAATCAATTGTTGTAAAGTCTTAAGAAAATATTA
>DASRMN010000233.1:0-4683 GCA_035647935.1 Clostridia bacterium
ACATAATATCATGCTTATAGTCATTAAAAAATATATTATTTTTTTAAAAGGTTTTATTTCATTGAACCCGAAGGCCAATGCTATAGGAAAAATAAGAACCAACAATCCCCCCAAAATATTGGGGCTCCCGATTATCGAAAATACCCTTGTTCTCATACCGGATTCCGCTGAATCATACCAACTTGAGGGAATTTCTACACCTACTATATATTGATAAATTCCATGCAATGATATTATAAATGTTATTAAAATAAGAAATCTTATAACATTCTTTGCAATATTTTTGTCCTTAACAATGTTAACTGCCGCAAAGTACCATACTATATGTTGGAGCATAACCCTTGCGCCTTCCAGCGCAATGTACATATCCGGTGAATTAATCAATAAAAGAAAAATACTAACCCCTCCAAAAACTATAATCGGCATATCCATTGAGGTCAGCTTATATTCAAATCCCCTTGAGGTTATAATTAGATTAATAAGAAAAGCCCCCACCATAGCAACAAATAACAACTCATCCCATAAACCGGACACTGTTCCTCCGCTATATCTGAAAATATAATCCATAAAAGAATATCCGGCCAATACATACAGACTTAAATGGGGTTTAAAAACGAGAGATACTATAAATATAACAGCCATCCCTAATATTATTCCGTAACAGACACCGATTTTCCCGGAAATAATACCTAAAATTAACCCCGTAACTAATATCCCTATAAATCCTCTGTTTTTCTCCATTGTATCACCATCTTATTCTACAAAGTATTTGAAAATTCTGACTGTGCAACTGGTTTTTGACATTTCAGCTATACAAATCTTTTTTGAATCCAACACAAACAATACCAGTTGCAAAATGCCGGCCGCTATCAGTGCATATACGTTGGGATTAAAAAACAAAAATCCGATACTGAAACCTGCAAACAAAACCCTCAATGTCTTAAATGTATTATTAACAGAGTTTTCTGCAATACACTTTACGGTTCCTATAAAAACACTCCCGTCTTTAGCAACTTCATATATACCGGACAACCATAAAAATGTTCTGTCCAACATCTTAATTGTTCTTTGGATAATCCTATAAAAAACGGAATTTTCATAAAATGAATCATAATCCCGTTTTCCCAAAATCAAACCCAACACATAACTATTTTTATAAGAAGTACAAATAAATTCAACAGCATTTTTAAAATAGCTGTTGTTATAGGTGTCTTTTATATAACAAATGACCTGATAAATTACACTATTTGATAATATTTTTTTAAATTGATTCATAAAAACCCCTCTTACAATATATTTGATTTCTCAATTCCGTTTTGTCCTTTATTTTTTCATAGGTTTTGTTACACTATCTATCCCTACATATAAAATCTTACTTTCGAATTCCGCATTTAGAGTTTTTAGAAAAAAATCGTTCCCAACTCTTACATTTTGATTGGCAACATATATAGCGATATCATCAATGTAAGCTTCACCTCTTATAGTAATGTATACCTCCTTACTGAAGGGATGTACGGTTTCCACAAGTTTATCTTCATGTAATACTGCTACCCTTTCAGGCTTGACTATAATATCTTCTATAAAAATTTGTTGCAATCTATCCCTTGCTACTAATTGGTCTCCCTTTTTCAATATATTCAGTTCCTCTTCATCCGGGGTTATATATTTTAATATAACAACTGCTTCACTTTCATACGCATCCGAAGAATCAGAAAAACTGTTGCCGGTAACCCTGCTGACCACTCCCACAATTATAGCAATAAATACTAAAATAAAAATCAAATCAATTATATTAATAACATTAAAAAGCTTACCCTGACTATTAAATATTTTCACTGTTTCGCCCTCCTACTTTTGAGGACCATGCGAATGCTACTTATCTCCTCTTCTATTTCACCTGTTGCACATAATGCTACCAGATATACAATAGCCCCTAAAGTTATACCCAGTATCAGATAAATTGTACTGCGGTTAATTATATTTATAAACATTCGAAGAACTAATGCCATTATACCTCCGGCCAATGCTGTTCGGAAAACAGACCTTAATTTGAACTTCCAAGTAAAAAATTTGCCTGACAAATAGATGACCAATAAGAGATAAACAAGATATGAAACTGCCGTTGTTAAAGCCGCGGCACGAAATCCATAGGCTGGGACAAAAATAAGATTACCGATAATGTTTATCAGCCCTGCTACAATCATAAGTTTAAATATTATTTTTGTGTTTTCCTGCAATTCCCAAACCTTTACTATGTACTCCGTAAAACCCTGAAAAACCATGCCCAAAGCTAACCAGGGCATAATCGTATACCCTTTGATATAGGCGGGCGAACTCAACACATTTAAGATAGGCTTGGCCAGTACCGTTAACCCTACAAAAGTGGGTAATGTGATTATCAGATAATACCCTAAAATCTTTTCCATCAATTTTTCCGTACCTTTTTTTCCTTGTTCCTTCCAGGTTTTGAGTATAATGGGGTATATACCTAACATAAGGGATGTATTGACCAATCCAAACCCTGCCGCCACTAATTTATAGCTTATAGAATACACTCCCACCTCTGCCGCATTCCGAAAAATTCTTATGAGATACTCATCAGATGTTGATAAAATCCAAGTAGTAACGGAGACCCCTATCAAGGGGAATCCAAAAACAATAAATCTCCTTAAAATATTTGTTGAAAAATAATTTATTCTTACGTACTTCACCAATTCCAATTTATAGATGATGGGTATTGCCACTAATATGTCTAAAAGCATTCCGCTGATGAAAATACTCTCAATGCCCAACGTTGTGAACACAGATAATATATATATCATAATTAATTTAAATAAACTCTGCACAATACCTAATACTGTATATAACCCGCTCATCCTTTTGACTCTTATCAAGTTAAACAAAATCATCGAATTACTTTGGGTTCCCAGAAACAGAACACCGGTTATAATTAATCTTGACAATTCACCGGAAATTTTACTGTTTAAGACTTTTAACACTGAACCAACAAGAATTATACTAATTAAGGTGATCACTGTGGAACATAAAAATAAGGTGGAATAAAAGCTCTGTTTTTTTTCGTCTGTTTCATATTCGTTTGAAAACCTGAACCCGGAGTGTAACAACCATCCTGTTAAAACCATAACCGCTATATTTACGGTAGTATTTATCAATGAATAGGTGCCAAATATGTCAGGGTTAAACAATGAGGTGTACAATTTTATGGAAAAAATCCCTACAATTCCTATGACAACCCTTCCTAATCCGTAAATTGTAGTATCCTTAGCGACATTTTTCAGCATGTTGTTTTTACTTATCAAGGTCATTACTCCCTATAATTTATTTTATTTCATACTTCCCTTTAACCATTACCCAACTGTCCTTTTTGGCAACAATGCCTCTGCCATCTTTTCTGGGGACAATCAATAAATGATTCTGATTAATTTTTTCCCCCATTTTTAAATCCACCCCATGTGTAATATCAGATACCCCTTCACCATTAATATTGCCTACGGCTGTAGCTTCGCCGGATCTTAAAATCAATTCTGTTCCTTCATCCCCTATCAGTCCTTCTCCTTTTAAAAGTTGTTTTACAACAAAGGAAGTTTGTGATTGTTCAACTGCTACTCCCCTGTCAAGGATATCGTTAACCTTCTTGCTTATGTAATTCTCCAACTCACTAATTTGGGACTTTAAATAAGATAATGTTACTATAGGATCCTCCTCGGAACCCGGTTCCTTGGTAAAAGCATAAACTGATTGAACAATAACTACCAAAATAAGTATTATAACTGCCATAAACAGCATTCGAGTTTTTAAATTCCTTTTCAAATTTTCCATCCCCTTTTGTTAATTACTTGTATTTCCCTTTGGACATCTGTAATAATTCTGTTCATATTATACTACACAATTAAGCTAAATAAAAGGATACATTTTGCCGGCTTCCTTCAGAGGAATTGCCCCGAGTTTTTGACAATTGAATAATAAAAAAAACCTAAGTTATTTAAACCTAAGTCTTTAGAATTCGATTAAGCCCAGACTAATCCGTAGTGCCTCATCTACCTTTTCAATTATATCATCCTCCACATGACCTATCTTCTCCCCCAAGCGTCTTTTGTCTATTGTCCGAATTTGCTCCAACAGCAGAACGGAATCCCTAGACAGCCCATAATCATCACCACTGATTTCAACATGAGTCGGCAATTTGGCTTTATTAATCTGTGAAGTAATAGCCGCTATTATAATTGTCGGGCTATAACGATTACCGATATCATTTTGTACTACTAATACAGGTCTGATGCCTCCTTGCTCAGAGCCTATAACAGGACTCAGATCCGCATAAAATATATCTCCTTTTCTAATAACCACTCTATTCACACTCCGCCATCTCGGCTTCGTAGGACTCCAGTGAGGACATATCTAAACTTAGCCCTAACTCAGCTAATGCCAGATTAATTTCACCCATCTCTCGATAGCCATTTTTCATCTGTTCGTTCAGTTCCATTCTACTCCTCTTCCTAATATATAATTTCATTGCCCTGCAAACAAATTGACTTCGGTTTGTTTTCTCTACAGAAACAATATTATCCACCTCTCTTAGAAGACTATCAGGAAGGTATACTACAATTCGTTTTGAACTAGACATACTGCACCCCCTAAATATATTGAAGGAAAGTTATATGT
>DASRMN010000234.1:0-4985 GCA_035647935.1 Clostridia bacterium
CATTTAATATCTACATTGTAATAATGTTTTTCCTTGTATCCCTCGAAAGAATTTCTTGCCGACTTACTTAAATTTTTTATATCAGAATCCAAATCTCTAATATAATTACAAAAATCAGGGGGATCATATGGAATATTGTCAATATCTTCTCTACATTCCATGTTATATATCTGCAGATCAGCCATATAACTACTTACCGCTCCATTGCACAATTCCGTTATCTCTTCTATCTTCAATTCTAAAATAGATTCTATAATATAATTGGCACGATAACTATCATTATTAGAATTTATAGATATGCCGATACTATCAGTTGATATATTTAACAAAGAGGTTAACAACAGAAGTACGGTCAATAATACAAAAATAATACCCACGCATACCGCACCCCTATTATTACATATGGAATTTTTCATTTTAATTCTCTCTGTAATTTAAATTCAGCCTTGTTTTAGCAGAATACTCTATTTTGTCCGCTATAACTTCTATTTCTATCAGCCGGCCTTCTATTAATTCATTTATTATGATATCACCTATGTTGTCGCATAATACGTTATGTTCTTTATTTTTGCTAACCCTAGTTTGTTTCTCGGCCCTGCAAAAGTATATCAATGTATTTTTCACTTGGGATATTTCCCCGCTCAAATCTATCAGAACATCATCATTATTATAATTTTTACCCCGAAATATATTTTCGTTGCTGTCAAATATAATATTTTTTTGGTTAAATTCCCTAAGATTTTTTTCTATGTATTTCAAGGTTGTATGTACGTCATGTTTTATTTGCCAGGTGTCTGTATAGTGTTTATAGCTGTTAAATGCAAAAGAAAACAACAACGAACTGCCGGTTATAATTATAGAAATGAGTGCAACAGATATTATACATTCTATCAATGTAAATCCTTTTTGTTGATTTTTTAATCTTTCTATTATTTCTCCACCCCCATTATCTTGTGCAAATTAATATATCTGATCAGGTTATAAGAGATGTTTCCTTCTTCACTGCCTACCACCAGATTTACACAAACAATATTCTCATAGTCATGCAGAGGCTCAATGAGAATGTCTACATTATAATTTTGTTCCTTAAAATTCATGGTTTTCTCCAAATCTAAAAGATAGTGTTTTTCATTGCCTATATAAATATAGCCCGTTTTGATTTCTTCCATTTTATTTTTAGCTATTGCCCCTATCTCCTGATTTATTGTATTTATAGTTGAGGACCGGCTGATAATAAAGTAATATTTACTGCATATTAGTGCTGCTGTAGTAAAAATAAACAGTGCCAGCAACACCTCTATTAATGTTAATCCCCTATTGTTCCCCAAATTCTATCATTCCTTAATCAATATATATCTAATATTCTCACTTTTCCGGTGCCAATCAGGGCATCTATACCGATTTTTCGGCCTTTTTTGTTTACCAATATGAATTTTCCATAGTTCGTTTCCCCGCTTCTGGTATATGATATTCTTTTATCAGATTCCTCGGACACCGATATATCCTTGTTGAATTCTTGGATTGATACAACCTTTCCGCCGGTTACATGCTCCCTGACCCTGAATTTGTTTCCTTCTATTAATTCAACACAGTATGATTTGCACTCATCCAAACTTAATTGCTGGGATAAATACAGGGCTTCCCTGATTTCAATAGCAGTTGATTTTAACAAAATCCGATAATACATGTTGCTTGGAGGGGAAATAACAATCAAAGCTATTATGGAAAATAAAAATAATGTAACCAGTACCTCTATCAATGTAAAGCCATTTTTGTTATTGATCATACTTATCATTTCCTAGCAATTTTTGTAGAACTAACCTGTAAGGTATCGATTAATGTAGAATTCCTTATATTTTATATCTATTCTATAAGAGGCTTACTTTCCCTCTTTATTTTCTGAAGATCCCGGTGTTGTTACAATAGTTTTCCATTACAAAAACAACTAGATCAATTATTATAACCCAGTTGCTTTGGCTGGGCAAACAAAGCCCACCCCGGTGCCGGGTACCGAAGGGCCGTTCCTGCATCTGAAACAGATCATAGGCTGTTAACAGAAACCTGTTTTGTACCCTCGTTTCCCGCTTCATCTGTAACGGTGGCCCTGACGTCAAACCGTCCCTCAGGCAATCCTTCTATTGTTACCGATGTTATCGTGGATTTGTTTTTATCATATTTTTCAATCTTTCCTTTTTCGATGACACTGTTTCCACCGGAACAAATTTCTATTTCAAAATCCAAGATATTTGATAAATTATCGTCCATTTCTAAATCAAGCTGCAATTTACCGTCCATAGCTACAAATGAATGATAATCAGTGTGTAATTTGACCGTGGGTTTTGAATAATCCAAAAGATAATAAATAATTTCCGCATTACCTTCCACACCATACTGACTTTTGCTCCTGAGCCTTACCTCCTTTATCCCTTCCACATTATTGAAAGTTATCGGAATATCGGCTTGTTCATTGGTTACTTTATACCAAGGGGACCAGCCGCCTTTATCCATGTAATAACATACTTCGGTAACATTAGGCATTTTGGATACAAGTCTGGTGTTGTTACTTGGGATAACATAAGGATCATACAGGGAACCACTCCCATTTTTTATTCCGGCTTTGGCTAAAGGACCTCTAAAATCGTTTAATTCTAATGATTGGGGATTTACAATACAAGGGTTATGGGTATCGGAACTAAAATTAATTTTAGCACTGGCCGATCCTGTATTACTGTTGGTATCTATAACCCTAGCATAAACAGTCTTTAAACCACTGTTGGCTCCTATATAAAAACCGGGATAAAAAGATTGATATCTACCGAAAAGTCCACTTTCCCACTTTTGCGTGAGGGAATTGTAACCACTCCAGTTCTTATTATCTAATGAAAACTGAACCTTTAAACTGTCTAAATTCACATCTTGCCCCGTGACATTCAGGTTCAGAGTAACATAGTTGCTCTGTGTATTTGCTCGTCCATAATCAATATTCAGGGTTACTATCATGGTATTATAAGAATTATCGATAGTACTGTCGTCGCTGACAGTTTTGTCGGGTGAAACGTTAGCAAACACAGCACTGAATAACAATATTAAAATAATAAACACAGTTAAAATATAATATGGTTTTTTAATCATATGATTTCCCCCATTTTTACTTGAACGGCTGTTTAATTATTGCTAAACTATTGTTGAACATTGTTTAACTGTCGTTATTTGGAACCTCTGTAAATCAGATCTGTCCTGTCCGTCTCAGGACAACAAAGATATAAAGCCCATCCCCATTATATCAACCCTTCCTCCAATGAATACAACAGATAAACAACCTCTCCGCGAGTGATGTAATTTTGTTTGCTGTTATAACTTTTCGAGCGGACATAATAGTCTGTTAAAATCTTTTCAGCAACAGTGTCCCATTTGAAATCAGACCTGCCTATAATCCTTTGCATCAGCCATTCCACCTCCCGGTATGAGATAGAAATATGAGGTCTGAAGGTGTTGTCTTCGTAACCCCTGACATATCCCAGTGATGCAGCCTTTGATATGGAATTTGCAAAAATTCCGAAAACAGAACTGTCTGCAAAATAGGTGTTTGTGTATATATATGATGCATATCTATCCCAGCTATATACATTATCCAATACTTTTACAAATTCAGCTCTTGTTATGCTTTGGTCCGGTCTGAAAGTTCTGTCAGGATAACCATTGATGTAGCTTCTTTTTAAAAAGGTTTCTATGGGTTTCACTGCCCAATGCCCCGCTATATCGTCTACAGCTTCATATCCTTCATCGATTAAAACAACATATGTTCCTCCCGAATATTTATTTGCATTTATAGTGGTAGAAATTATACCATCGCTTATTGTGCTATGTAAGTAGAACCATCTACCGTCCCTTAGCTCATATATACCAGCGGATTCAGAACCATAATACTGAAATTCCAGTACTACGGGTTTTTTAAGATTCATAAAACTTGATGCATTTTGTACCTTAACATCATATATGGAAGTTGCCGGTGTTATATATGTATCCATAGGTAAATTAAAGTTATTGAGTTTTGCAATGGTTACAGCTGTTTCTTCATATATACTACCCGGTTCAACGTACAGCCATATCTTTTGATCAAAACTTCCGGCTATTCCGCCGTTCATAGATATATAAGTAGTATTCAGATTACCCGCTGAAACCTGCATATTTTCATCCTGAAAAGTCCAAACATACGCTTCCCTATAACCTTCCCTGTAACCTGCCAAAAAACCCCCCATATATTCAACATGTTCCCTGAGCAAATTATATGTTTCTATTAGGAAATCATCAGCAGGTAAACATAATCTCCAATCATTGTCCTTTCCGGCCATATAATCGAGCTTACCTTGGGTTTCCCCCGCAAGCCACCCAATTGTTTTACCATGGCTCATTCCGTTTTCCCTCACAACTTTATTATCTTCAACATTTGTTTCTCTGAAAGAATCAACATAGCTTTCCTTATACGCATCCTTAAAGGCATTAATAAAGGATCTTGAGTATTCGCTGTTGTCTTTTGATAAACCGTATTCCTTGGTTATGTCCCTATTAGAAGGTAACCACCTAGTCCAGTTATTTGTCCTTCTGTTATGAAAATCCCTTCCTCCATGTATCTCCCCAAGTAAGGCCCCAAAAAGTTTACCATGTTTCGTTCCATCAGTTTCCCCCGAATCCCCGTCATCCTCCTCGCTAGATTTGTTCAATCCTCTTTCGGTTCTAAAAGAGATCAGGATCCTATCTATAGAGTTGCCATGCAAATCAGCAACAGAATTTTCCTCCAGTTCCAAAAGATAACGAGTAAAATTTTTTAAATTTGTTTTCGGTTCAATGAATAATTTGTTGCCTTTAGCGTCTATGTTAATGTTCCCTTCTTCGGATGTGGCCTTATTAGTCAACGTAATACCCTTATTTCTCCAACGAATTTCCCTATCAAATGTTAAAATAATTATTTCATCAACAGAAATATC
>DASRMN010000235.1:0-7490 GCA_035647935.1 Clostridia bacterium
ATGTACAAGAAAAAATGATTTTTTGAAAAAATAATAGAATTTTATCATGGAATATAGAAAGTAGCGATACGGTATCACTACTTTCTAGTTTTAGACGGGATATTTTATATATTCAGATATATGGACATATAAGCATCCCGAATAGAAACATAATTTTAGAACAGAGCGAGTCAAAAACGCGGTTTTTTCATAAAATAGTGAACAGAGAACCGAATGCAGACAAGGAGAAGGATACGTGTGCTACCAAAATTTTTAACCGGATTTGGAATTTTTGTTGTGTACTATGTAATAATAGTATTTTTATTTTTGATTATCAGGGCACTTTTTCATCCACCAAGGGAGCTGTTTCGTAAAATGCTTCATATAATGTGTGCTATGTCTATATTTATAGTTCTTCATGAATTTGATACATGGTATTTGGCTATTTTAAATCTAGCAATATTTTCACTGGCATTGTATCCTATAATAAGCTATCTCGAAAGGTTTCCTAAGGTGATGGAAGTTCTGGTCCAAAGAAAAAGCGGTGAAATACGCTCAAGCTTGGTGCTCGTATATGTTGCGATGTCAATATTAATTGTTATATTTTGGGGATGGCTTGGGGAACAATGGAAATATATAATAGTCGCTTCCATTATGGCATGGGGTTTTGGGGATTCATTGGCGGCATTAGTTGGCAAGGCTTATGGGAAAAATAAAATTAAAAGTCGTTTTACGGACGGGAAAAAAACGGTGGAAGGTACAACTACTATGTCCTTTGCGGCTTTTATAGCTGTATTTGTCGTTCTTTTAATCTATACATCATTTCCTTGGTATTTATGTTTGTTGGCTGCCTCAATAGTAGCACCAATCAGTGCTTTAGTAGAATTAATATCCCATCACGGTTTTGATACAATCACTGTTCCTCTTTCAGCGGCGGTTTCGTTATATTTTATAATGATATTATTTTCTTTTATGGGAATAAAAAATGTCTGACTCAGATAAAACCTTAACTGCTAAACGGGAAAAGACTATGTTTGTTTCCTTTTTAATTAGTTCGGCGGCGCCGATTGCAACAGGAATTACCGCCATAATAAGCCATTCTGCAACGCAAATAGCAGACTTTTTACGACGCACAGCCGAACTTACATCTCTATTTGTATCTTGGTGGGTTTACCGCAAACTTAACAGAGGAAAGGAACCCGAAACAGGACCTGATTATCCATATCGCGCTCGCATGGAGCGTATTGCAAATATGACTGTTTTCGGAGCCATGGGCTGCTCGGGTATTGCTATGCTTGTTGTGGGGATCAGCCGTTTGTTTATATATAAGGTAAGTGGGAGTGTAATCATAGGCCTTGCGGTAGCAACCTTGGGGCTGTTGGTGAACGCATGGTTTTGGTGGCGTTATTCGTTTATGATTCGGGAGGAATTTGATCCTGTAATTGCAGGGCAACAAAAACTTTACCGAGCTAAGGTTTTTGTTGATATAGCTGTTGTTACAGCTCTGGCCTCAGTTGCTATTGCTCCAAATCATCCTGTAATAAAATATATTGATGCCTCGGGTTGCATTGTAGTTTCTGCCTATTTACTTTATAACGGGTTCAATATAATACGAAAAAATGTGACTTAGCAATTATTTTGTCCCACCCAGTGTGTTGTTAAATATTGTGCGATATATATAAACTATTCGTTAAAGGAGTTGATAATATATGAGGGTACTGGATATGAAGGTGGTAGAGGTATTGGCACCGCTCTGGGAAACCATGAGGAGTATAATTCCTCTAACAGCTATAATGGCCTTCTTTCAACTCGTAATACTCAGAAAACCCATAGATAATATAAAGGAATTCTTACTGGGTTTTGTTCTTGCAGTTCTGGGTTTACATCTGTTTTTAAAGGGGGCAACCATGAGTCTTCTACCGTTGGGGGGTTCTGTCGGGAGAAACATACACATATTGGAGAGAAGATGGCTAATAGTGATAGTAGCATTCGTAATAGGTTATTTAGGTACATTGGTAGAACCTGCTCTGAAAGCCTTGGCACTGGAAGTGGAGGAGCTGTCCATAGGGACTATTCGCCATGGGGTATTAATCCATGGGGTGGCAATCGGGTTTGGACTGGGCATGGCCATAGGTATAACCAAAATATTGTTAAATATACCCTATATAAAAATAGTGGTTCCGTTGTTGGTATTGATAATAATACTTACATTTTTCGCACCGGAGCCTTTTGCTGCGATTGCTTTTGATTCGGCGAGCGCTACTACCGGTCCTGTCAATATCCCGTTAAACATGGCATTAGCCATAGGACTTGCTACCGTTATAAAAACGGTTGATCCGCTCATATCGGGGTTCGGGATTGTGGGGCTTACGTCCATAGGTGCTATGATATCTGTGTTGGTATTGGGTATATTAACTAGATTCTAGAGGAGGCGGGATTATGCTTGATATAAAATGTATAATAACTATCGTGGAAAGAGGAAAAGCAGACAAGATTGTTGAATATGCTAAAAAGGCAGGGGCCTCGGGTGCTACAATTGTGTACGGTAGGGGGACGGGTGAACATGAAATCAAAAGGTTTCTGAATATTAACATAGATTCATCCAAAGAAATTATAATCATACTTACCGAAACGGAAAAATATAAACCAATCAAAGAAGCAATAATCAAGGCCGGTAGAATAAAGGAAGCAGGAACGGGGATTATTTTTACAGTACCGGTAACCGATCTTATAGGGTTGCATCATAGAGGGGAATTTGATAAATAGTGACAAAAGGGAGTGACAAAAGGGGACGTACCCAATTTGTCACATTTGTCATATGGATATTTGGGGAACAAAAACATTCCTTGATGGTTTCGGTTTCGTAGGGGCAGACGACCCTGTCTGCCCTCTTAATGGCACACATAATACAATAAGGCTATTGCCCGGGCCTAGCCAACCGATCCCTGACCAACCGACAACTGTACATCAATTCCTCAACGTAGCCTTCATCCTATCCTTACTCAATATGAGCTTTATAGCATCTTCTATAGAATTAACCGCTATATCTGTGTTCATTAAAAGCCTGCCGCTGCACCCTTCTCCTTCCACGGTAGCAATGGATATCCTGCATACCTTAAACATTTCCACATCGTTAACTCCATTTCCGACACAGATGGTGCATTCGGCACCGAGTTCTTCCACTATCTTCTTTTTAAAAAGACCTGCATTCTCTTTAGGAAAAGTCCTTACACCTATTCCCAAATCCTTACATTGTGTTTTTACGGTTCCATAAGTATCAGCGGTTAATATGTATATATTTGCAAGATTTCTAAGTTCAATCAGAGCTTTTTTCACGCCTTCGATTAATTTCCCATCGACGGCCACTGTTCCGTTATAATCAAAGACGATGTTTTTTATTTTAATTTCACCTGCACCCGGTATATCATAAACCAGCATACTCCCCCTCCTATCTTTGCACCTTATCCTAAAATTCATTTAATACTATTATAATAGCAAAATCCTATATAAAAACAATCCAATCTTTCTTTTCCTGCAATAATTTGATATTATCATAAAGCTATACACCTTGCAATTAAAAGAATTAGGCCATATAATATGCATTAAAAAGATGAAAGGGTAGATAAGATGATTAGGGTAAAAGGCAAGTATAATAGTGCAATTATTTATATTGATAATGTAGAAGACAAAGTAATAGACCAGATTAAGACACTACTGGACCAGGAATTTGTCGAAGGCAGCAAAATAAGAATAATGCCCGATGTCCATGTGGGTATGGGTTGCACTATAGGGACAACTATGACTATTGAAGATAAAATTGTGCCTAATCTTGTGGGAGTTGACATAGGTTGTGGTTTAGAGGTTATAAAAATTAAAAATAAAAACATTGAATTGCAAAAACTAGATAAACTAATTTATAATAAAATACCCAGTGGGTTTAAAATAAGGAACAAAGAACATAAATTTAACGATGAAATTGATTTAAATGAACTTAGATGCAGAAAAGAAGTTAATCTCAAAAGAGCGAGGCTCAGTATCGGCACATTGGGCGGAGGAAACCATTTTATCGAAGCAAATGAAGATAGCGAGGGAAACAAATATATAGTTATCCACTCAGGAAGCCGTCATCTGGGACATCAGGTTGCAAGTCTATACCAAAAAAAGGCATATCAGGTACTCAACAAAAGCACAAAAAAAGACATAGATGCTTTTATAGCAGAATTAAAATCACAGGGACGGGGAAAAAATATAAAAAAGGAATTAAAAAGGAGGAAATCCAAGGTTGTTACAGATATACCGAGAGATTTAGCCTATGTATCGGGACAACTTTTTGATAACTATATTCATGACATGAAAATTGTCCAATATTTTGCCGAGCTGAACAGGAGGGCCATGGCTGAGGTGATAATAAGGGGAATGAAACTCGATGTGGTGGAGCAATTTACAACTATTCATAATTATGTGGACACGAAAAATATGATACTGAGGAAAGGTGCAGTTTCGGCTCAATCCGGTGAAAAGCTTATAATACCGATAAACATGCGTGACGGTAGTCTTATCTGTGTTGGAAAGGGTAATGCAGACTGGAATTATTCCGCTCCCCATGGTGCCGGAAGAGTCATGAGCAGAACCCAAGCCAAAAAAGTGCTCGACCTGAATGAATTTAAGGAAACAATGGAGGGAATTTATACAACTTCTGTCAATAGAAGGACACTTGATGAATGTGCTTTTGCATATAAACCCATGGAGGAAATAATAGAAAACGTCGGTGATACAGTTGATATAATAGATAGAATAGTACCCATATATAATTTTAAAGCCACAGACTAGGAAACTATCCCGACCAACTGGCTGACTGACCAACCGACCAACCGACCGACTGACCAACTAATAAAATAGCTATGGACAAACAAGGCTGTTAGTAATATATTTGAATTGTTATATATTTTATAAATCCGGGAGTGAAGGTACATGAAAGTTATAATAGTGGGGGCAGGAAAACTGGGACAAAAATTAGCAGAATCACTGGTTACTGAAAACATAAATGTGATACTCATAGACAATAACACGAGTCTGATAGACAAAATAAATGAAAATCTGGACGTATTGACTGTTGCTGCAAGCGGTATAAATATAGATACATTAAAAGAGGTGGGCGTTAAAAATTGTGATCTGTTGGTGGCATGCACCAAGGAGGACGAAACAAATACAGTTATATGTTTATTGGCCAAAAAACTTGGATGCAAAAAAACAATAGCCAGAATAAGAAACCCGGAATATATGGAACAGCTGGATTTTGTAAAGACCGAATTGGGTATTGATTATACAATCAATCCTGAGTTGGAAACGGCTAAGGTCATAGAAAAATATTTATCAAAAAATTTCAGCTTTTATATCGGCGACTTTGCCAAGGGCAGAGTAACGATGCTGGATTTTAATATAGGGCACAATGAAAATTTTGTTGGAAAAAAAATTAAGGATCTTGCAGGTTTTAATGACTTTTTAATAACTGCTATATCAAGGGATGGCGAAATTATAATTCCAAACGGCTCAATACAGCTCGTAAAAAATGACATTATACATGTTATCGGTAAAAGTGCCAATATAGTAAAGCTAGATGCCAAATTTCAAGAAGAAGTGGGTATAGCAAGGAAACGAATAGAAAGGGTGATGATACTCGGGGGAGGGAAAGTAAGTTTTTATTTAGCAAAACGGCTTGCACGATCTGATATTTCGGTAACAATTTTAGAAGAAGATAAAAAACGTTGTGAAATTTTAGATGAAAAACTGGATAATGTGTTAATAATTCATGGTGACGGAACAGACATTCATTTATTGGAGGAGGAAAATTTAAAATCTATGGATGCCTTTGTTGGACTGACAGGATATGATGAACAAAATCTATTGATGGCATTAATGGCAAAACAGGCGGGCGTATCAAAGGCTGTTGCCAAAATCAGCAAAGAAAGCTATATTAAGGTTATAGATAAGCTGGATATAGATGCGGCATTTAACACTGTGTACATCACGGCTTCCAATATATTGAAATACATCAGAGGCGGTAAAGTAATATCGGTTTCGTTGTTACTGGGCGGGGACGGAGAGGTAACAGAAATTATTGTGGGGGAAAATTTACAGGTTACGGGAAAACCTTTAGCAGACCTTAATTTACCGAAGGGTATTATAATAGGCTCTATAGTCCGCCACGGTGAAGTTATTATACCCAAGGGGAGTTCCGTTATATATCCCGGAGACAGAATAATCGTATTCAGTTTGACTAAGGATTTACCTACCTTAAGAATGTTTATGAAATCAAACAAAGGGGGTATTTTCGGTGAATTACGGAATCGTGTTAAAGGTATTAGGTAGTATTCTTACGGTAGAATCTGCGCTGATGTTGCCCGCTCTGGCTATAGCCTTTTATACCAACGGACACGATAGGATGGCGTTCCTGATTACGGTAATAATAACAGGTGTCGTAGGCTTTGTAATATCTAAAAAAACCACAATCAAAAACAACGTTAACGTTAAGGAGGGTTTAGCTATAGTAGCCTTAGGCTGGATCCTCGCTTCTTTGTTTGGTGCACTTCCTTTTTATTTGTCCGGCAGCATACCTTTATACGTAGATGCGATTTTTGAAACCGTTTCGGGATTCACGACCACGGGGGCGTCAATATTGAGTAATGTGGAAGGTCTTCCCCACGGGATTTTATTCTGGCGTTCGTTTACGCACTGGATAGGCGGAATGGGAATATTAGTTTTCACCATAGCCTTGCTTCCTGTGTTGGGGATAGGCGGTTTTCAAATATTTAAGGCGGAAAGCCCCGGCCCTACTGCCGATAAAATAATGCCGAGAATAAAAGACACGGCAAAAATTCTGTATACGACATACTTTACTATAACTGTGTTACAGGTTGTACTGCTGAAACTGGGTGGAATGAGTTTATTTGACTCGATGTTGCATACCTTTGGCACTGTGGGAACCGGAGGATTTGGCATAAAAAATAACAGTGTTGCTTTTTATAACAGTACGTACATCCATATCATAATAGGAACATTTATGTTATTGTCGGGCATAAATTTTTCTCTGTATTATTCCTTGTTTAAGGGCAGATGGAGAGACATACTTAAAAACGAGGAATTAAGACTTTATCTATCCGTAGTTTTGATAGCTGTTATAGCCATCGCAATTAATCTCGCTATGACATCTTATGCGGGTATTTTTCGTTCACTCAGGGATTCATTTTTCCAGGTGAGTTCAATAATAACCACTACAGGATATACTACCGCAAATTTCGATGCTTGGCCTTCTTTCAGTAAAACTGTATTGTTTACACTTATGTTCATAGGAGGTTGCGCCGGTTCTACTGCGGGAGGAATAAAGGTTGTCAGAATATTAATTTTAATAAAACTTATTAAAAGGGATATAGCAAAACTGTTTCATCCCAGCGCATTTATTTCGATAAAAAACAGCGGAAAAAAAGTTACAGATGAAACTATAATGAGTATAA
>DASRMN010000236.1:0-3060 GCA_035647935.1 Clostridia bacterium
GCTCTGAATATGATGTTAATTTTGTAATAACCATAAGTTGTGATAGAGAAGACCTGCCCGAATATCTGGAAACCTATCAATCAATAGGATGCACCGGGGACGGTTCCTAGTGCATCCTCCGGTATATTTTTAAAATATATATGCCGGGATTAGCGCATAATATATATATTAATTAAAAAATTATTTTAACAAGGAGGTAACTCATGAAGATAAAGGTTGGCATTAACGGTTTTGGAAGGATCGGCAAGGCGGTCCTCAGGATAGCACTGGAGAATGATAGAGATGTAGATATTGTTGCTATTAACAGTACCAGCGGCCCGCAAAATCATGCACATATATTCAAATATGATTCCTTGTATGGGAAGATAAATGAAGAAGTCAGGGCAACAGAGGACGCATTGTACATAGGGGACAAAAGGGTAAATTTTACCGCATTCAGAGATCCCGCTGATATTCCGTGGGGTGATATGGGAGTAGAAGTGGTCGTAGAGGCTACCGGATTATTTTTGACCAAGGAAGATGCTTCCAAGCATATGCAGGGGGGAGCAAAAAAGGTAATTATATCTGCACCGGCAAAGTCCGGAGAAGATTTAAATATTGTTATGGGTGTGAATGAGGATGAATATGATCCGGAGAAACATCATATTTTATCGAATGCGTCCTGTACAACAAATTGTTTGGCCCCGGTTGCCAAGGTATTACAGGACAATTTTGGTATCAAAAACGGTTTGATGACTACGGTTCATGCTTATACCAACGATCAAAGAATACTGGATTTGCCGCACAGAGACCCGAGAAGAGCGAGAGCAGCGGCGGAATCGATTATACCGACTACCACAGGTGCGGCTAAGTCTGTGGCTAGGGTTATTCCATCGTTAGAGGGGAAATTAAACGGATTGGCCATGAGGGTGCCTATTCCTGTGGTGTCTGTGGTTGATTTGGTGGCGGAACTTGATAAAAACACGACTGCAGAAGAGGTAAACCAAAAATTCAAAGAGGCGGCCGAAGGGCCCATGGAAGGAATTTTAGGATATACAGAGGAACCCTTGGTATCTATTGATTTTAAAAAAGATTCTAGGTCATCCATAGTTGATGCCCTATCGACCATGATGGTAGGGGAAAGAATGCTGAAGGTGCTTGCGTGGTATGATAATGAATGGGGATATTCTTGCAGGATTGTTGATTTAGCTGAATACATAGGCAAAAAAGGGTTATAATCGGTGCATCTTGGCGAATTATAGTAATAGGGGGCAGGGTGATAGCATGGCAATTTATGCTATAGGAGATTTACATTTGAGCGGTCATTCCGATAAACCTATGGATATATTTGGAGACCATTGGATTGGTCATGAAAACAAAATAAAGGCAAATTGGTTGGAAAAGGTAGAAGAGGATGATGCTGTTCTCATTCCCGGAGATATCTCTTGGGCCATGACCTTGGAGAAAGCGATGGTTGACTTGGAATGGATCGCACGGTTACCGGGTATTAAATATTTAATAAGGGGCAATCACGATTATTGGTGGAAATCTATAACTAGGTTGAATTCGTTGTTTGAATCTATGAATTTTGTTCAAAACAATTCATTCATATATAAAGAATATGCGATATGCGGGACCAGAGGATGGATTTGTCCCAACGATTATAAATTCACCGACCATGATGAAAAAATATATATAAGGGAGGCCAACAGATTGGAGATGTCCCTAAAGTCAGTTAAACGACATCAAGGATATAAAAATATAATTGCTATGATGCATTATCCTCCCACCAATGATAAATTCGAGCCTTCCCTGTTTACAGAAATCTTTGAAAAATATAACGTGGATTATGTAATATACGGACATTTGCATGATGAAACATCCTATGGATGTGGTTTGCAGGGTACATATAACGGAGTGAATTACAGACTAGTGTCCTGTGATTATGTCAATTTTGAGGTAGTAAAAATATTATGACAAAAGTGACAAAAGGGGACGTACCCTTTTGTCAACAATTTAAGGCCGTCTGATGGTAATAATAACCATCAGACGGCCTTGTGGTTAAACTATACTATAATTTATTACTACAACCCAGAACATCTTTAATCTTATGCTGTACCATTCCTTTAATAGCTGTTCTGCCGGGACCTAGGTACTTTCTGGGATCGAAATTTTCAGGATTTTCAACCATGTGTTTTCTGATTGCCGCAGTCATAGCAAGTCGCAGGTCTGTATCTATGTTTACCTTGCATACTCCCAATTCAGTAGCCTGTCGAATCATTTTCTCAGGCACACCTTGTGCACCCGAAATGTTACCGCCATATTGATTGCACAGGTCTACAAATTCGGGTAATACTGTGGATGCACCATGCAGTACTAATGGAAATTTAGGCAGTAATTTTTGGATCTGCTTTAGCCTTTCAAAATCCAACGAAGGTTCCCCTTTAAATTTGAAGGCACCGTGGCTTGTGCCGATAGCAATAGCCAGTGAATCCACATCAGTTCTTTCAACAAATTCCGCAGCTTGTTCCGGAACCGTGAAAGTTGCATCCCTTTCGCTTACGCTCACCGCATCCTCTATACCTGCCAACCTTCCGAGTTCTGCTTCCACTACAACCCCTTTGCTATGAGCATATTCTACAACGCGTTTGGTAATTTCAACATTTTCCTCAAAAGGCCGATGAGAAGCATCTATCATGACAGAGGTGAAACCATCATCCACACATTGTTTACAGATATCAAAATCCTCACCATGATCTAAATGTAGCACAATAGGCAAACCGGAGTCTTCAATTGCAGCCTCTACTAGTTTTCTCAGGTAAATTGGATTGGCATATTTTCTTGCTCCTGCAGATACCTGGAGAATCAGCGGGGCTTTTTCTTCCTTAGCCGCCTCAACAATCCCCTGAATTATTTCCATGTTATTAACATTAAAGGCACCAATGGCATATTTACCTTCGTATGCCTTTTCAAAAAGTTCCGTACTTGTAATTAACGGCATATCAATACCTCCTATATATTATGTATATTTCTGTTTCAATAATATGTATATTTTAATTTATCCTATCATATGAACTATAT
>DASRMN010000237.1:0-2557 GCA_035647935.1 Clostridia bacterium
GTCACAGTCTGTGATGCCTTTGTCTTTTACGGGTGGTTTCTTTCCGTAATAAAATTCCAAATCATACATCCCCTTTCAATTAACAAATATTTATAACAGTTAAAAATAACAACTTTCGTAACCGCAACACATCTATATAAACCCAATATGGAATGTACATATATCACTGATATAAAAATGAGTATACGCCATCCCCGGCGAAAAATAATACTGTTACATACCTTTATAATTCAATATCTTTGTAACTTAAAAAAATGTCGCGGAAAACATTTTCAGTTTTTTGTTCCTATACTAAAATACGAAACAAATGGTTATACTGTGCAAGAAATATCCTTTATCTTAAACAGTGACCATACATCAATTCTGGAAAACACATTCTTAGGGATAGGTACATATATTATATAAGCAAGATTAAGGTGATTTTCAGATATACAGAGAATTGAAATATAATTTTGAATTAACAAGAAATAAATGCATCAAAGACATCAGGGATATTCAATCAAAAATGACACGGAAATACATTCAAAGCGAAAATATAAATAAGGAGAAATATAGAAGATGGGACATACCATGAAAAAATTAAAGATATGTGTCTACGCCATCTGCAAAAATGAATCAAAATTTGTAGAACAATGGATGAATTCTATGACTGAAGCTGATTTAGTCGTGGTAACCGATACGGGATCTACAGACGATACTAGGGAAAAACTAAAAAAAAGAGGAGCCGTTGTGCACTTTGGGAAGGTAGAGCCATGGAGATTTGATACAGCCAGAAACATTTCTTTGGAATATGTACCGGCTGATGTTGATATTTGCGTCTGTACCGATCTGGATGAACACTTTGAACCGGGCTGGCGCGAAAAATTGGAGAAGGCATGGCTTAATTATAAGCCTATGCATAACGGGACAATATCCAAGACCGGCAAATATATTTATAATTGGAGCCTAAAACCGGACGGAACCGAAGACACACAATTTTACAATTTTAAAATTCATGAACGCCATGGTTTCCAATGGAAATGTCCGGTACATGAGTATCCTGAATATACAGGAACCCCACCTTTGGAAACTGTATTTATTGAAGGAATGGTACTCAATCATTATCCGGATCCCGCCAAATCCCGTGCTTCATATCTACCACTGTTGGAAATGGCTGTAAAAGAAACACCCCATGATCCAAGAATGCGCTACTATCTCGGTAGAGAATATATGTATCAGGATAAATGGCAAAATTGTATCAACACCCTCAAATTCTACCTCAAAATGCCAAACGCTGTATGGAATGAAGAAAAAAGTGCCGCTATGCGTTGGATTGCGAAATCTTGTTATAAGCTAAAACGTACTAAAGAAGCCTACATGTGGTATTACAAGGCCATTGGGGAAGCACCTCATATGCGGGACCCTTATATAGAATTTTCGATAATATGTTATGAGTTGGGAGATTGGCCTATGACCTTTTCTTTGGCTCAGGAAGCATTAAAAATCCGCGAAAAATCCAGAACCTTTATTAATATGGGCCACTCTTGGGATCACACCCCAAACGATTTAAGTGCCTTATCGGCGTATCATATGAATATGTTTGAAACGGCTTATGAGCACGGTAAGCAAGCTCTTGGTTATTCACCTAATAATGAAAGATTAAAAAATAATCTAAAAATTATAGAGGCCAAGTACACAATTACGAAATCCCGGGTTTAGATATATAGATATATCCCAATTATTCAGGCCCGAATTACCCGATACACCGTCCCTTACCGGAGAACTTCACGTTGACTACCAAAAAAACTAGCCCCTTGAATACTTTACTGGTATCAAGGGGTTTTCATTTATCCAGTTGACTATATGTGACATAGGATCAAAAGCCAATTACTATTCTATTGGCGTGAAAATATAGAGCCCTTTCTTTATTCCTTAAAGCATTATTCCCTTGGTTGATAGTGTAGTGGGGTCACAAACAGGACCATATATACCCTCCAAACCCCGCTTGTCGCCGGAGAGCCTGCTGAGAAGATTTTTATTTTTAAATAGTTTTACTGTTATAAGAATTATTTTGTTTGCCATGTCCACCTTGCTTTTTCCGAAACATTCCTATTCTATAGTAATAGATTTTCCATTATGTTTAAGTTCTATGGAAACATAAAGCGAACCTTTTTTATAAGTAGAAATGTGACAAATCGGGTACGTCAGACTGTGTGAAAAAGCACTTTTCTTACTTATTGTCATCCTGAGACGTACAAAATAAACCCTCCCGCGAAGGATCCCCAAAAGCGAGATTCTTCGTAAGTACCGTTAATACTGCCAGTCTCAGAATGACACAAAGCTGAAATCCGGAATGACAATTTTCACACAGTCTGACGGTTCTTTTGTGTTTGCCCCTCTGTGTTTGTCTCGGGGCAGGGGCGGACCAATGTGTTCGCCCTTTTATTCGCCAAAAATTTCGGAATATTACATCTTAGTTACAAATTCCCAGATTTGTTGACACAGGATTTTAGGTAATGGTATAACTATAATGAGATGGTCAAACGGTGTATTATTTCTATCGTGGGAACCTCTATAT
>DASRMN010000238.1:0-7256 GCA_035647935.1 Clostridia bacterium
GTATCCTAACTATTTATCCCACATTCCGCTAAATGCATAATTATTTTCATGTATTTTATCAATATGCAAATGCAAATGATTAACAGTAAAAGGCTTAGCTGTAAAAATGTTCATCGTAATGATTCCTATTTTAAACTGTAATTGAATAGGATGGTAGGCAACTGTGCAATTTATTGTATAAAAATTCTTCTGGCGGAATATTGGATTTATTTCAATAAAAATAAATAAAGACATAATAAATGAACAGTGGAATAATTTTTAAATTAGAGATATAAAAACAAGGGGGCGAGTTGTGTGGTATTTTGGATAGCCATATTTGCTATGGTTTGTTGGGGTATTGCCCCTGTATTCGCGAAGGTGGGACTGGATAACATGGATCCCCTGCCGGGGTTGATCATTAGGACTTTAACAGCATCCATTTTCGCTTTAGGTTCCATGGGTTTCCAGGGCAGCATCGGCAAAATGAAGAATATTACGTTTATTACATGGGTATTTATCGCCATTGAGGCGCTTCTTGCCACATTTATAGGGGACCTGGCATATTATGCCGCAATAAAAAAAGGGGACATTTCTGTAGTGACAGTTATTATGTCCAGCTCTCCACTGGTGACGATACTTATGGCCATTATATTTTTGGGAGAGCAGGTTACAATGACTAGAATAATAGGTGCGGGTCTGGTTGTAGTCGGGATAATGTTAATTGTGTAGTTCGGTTTTTCTTTGATTTCCGCAACTACTATGAGTTGGCATCAAGTACCTTAACATAGTCGAGAGATGCGTCTGTTACACCTTGTAAATGGCACTCTTCCGATTTTAATACAGTTAAGTATTCGATTATTTCCTTGGTTATTAATTCGCCTGCACAAACAATGGGAATGCCGGGCGGATAGGTTATTATAGTTTCCCCTGATAACTGACCTTCCGAATCTATAAGTTTAATCAGTTTTTTGTTCATATAAAATGCGTCCCTAGGACATATAACACTATTGGGATATTTAGGTGGGGGTTTTATGCTGTTATAAGTTTTTATATCAGATTTACTTGCTATGTCCTTTAAACTGTCAACCAATATTGATAAATCTTCCATTCTGTCACCCAGACTTACAATGGCCAGTACATTGTTAAGGTCGGCCAGTTCAATCTGTATATTATATTCCTTTCTCAACTTGTTTTCCATTTCATACCCCGTGTATCCTAAACTTCGTACGTTTATACCAAGTTTGGTTTCATCAAAATCAAAACAGCCGCATTGTCCTATCATCTCTTTACCGAATGAATAAAACCCGTCTATTTTGTTTATTTCGTTTCGGGCCCACCGAGCTAAATATAAGGTGTCGGAAAGCAATTTATGACCGTTAATGGCGAGTTGTTTCCTTGCAACATCAAGGGAACACATCAACAGATAGGAAGAACTTGATGTAGAAAGCAAATTCAGAGCACATTTCATAGACTCCGGATCTATTCTGTTACCACCTATCATAAGGGCCGAACTTTGCGTCAAAGAACCTCCTGTCTTATGCATGCTTACCGCACACATATCCGCACCTGATTCTATTGCCGTAGATGGAAAATCTTCATGAAAATACATATGTGTTCCGTGGGCCTCATCCACCAGCATCAGCATATTATGTTTGTGTGTTATATCTATGATTGTTTTAAGGTCTGAAGTGACTCCGTAATAAGTAGGGTTAATTAAAAAGACCGCCTTAGCTTCGGGGTTGGATAAAATCGCTTTTTCGACCTCATGGGCAGTCACGCCATTGGCTATGCCCAATTTTTCATCAATTTCCGGTTGAATGTAAACAGGATTTACCCCACCAAGTATCATCCCGTTTACAATAGATTTATGGACATTCCTGGGAACGATTATTTTGTCCCCGGGTTTACAGACGCTCATTATCATGGCTTGAATCCCTCCGGATGTACCGTTAACTAAAAAAAAGGCGTGTTTTGCGCCAAAAGCATCTGCAAGCAAGTTTTGGGCCTCTTGTATAACACCTGTCGGATTGTTATAGTAATCCAGATCATCCATTCCATTCACATCCATGTTTAATGCGGGCTCACCCAGAAAATCGGTTAATTCATGAATTCCTCTTCCGTGTTTGTGGCCCGGAACATGAAATGCTGTAACATTATCACTTATATATTTTTTAACTGCGTCGAATAAAGGGGTTAGGCTTTGGTCCAACACTTGCAATCACTCTCCCTATAAGAACTATTATTAGATAGCTATAAAATACGGTATAAAACTATCGGCTCTAATATAATATGTTCTATAGAGGGTTAATGTTAACCTATTTTATGCGGCCTTATAACACATGCCCGCCTGCTTTTTTCGCCATGTATATAGGGGAAACAGAAAATATTTTTTGCATGTATTAACATGTATTAATAGATTATTTTTCTGCATACAATTTAGTGTGGAGGGGATAAAATGTTTAGAAGGGGAATTTTGCTGTTAATATCTGTTTTATATGTTATAACTGTTATTTTTGTGGGAAAAAATATAGGGGTTTTAAAAAATAAATTGCGCAGTGATAAAGAAGTCCTAGGCTATAAGGAGTATGTGGAATATGTTGCATGGGAAAATATGATGCTTATAGAGAACCCGGAATGTGAGGACCCGAAAATATTGATAGATGTTTCCGAAAAGACACTCTATATATTAGACGGAAATAAACTTATAAATAAATATCCGATTGCTACGGGAAAATCAAGTACACCAACCCCGTTGGGGTCATGGAAGGTAGTCAGTAAAGCAAGGTGGGGTGGGGGATTCGGAACAAGGTGGATGGGACTTAACATACCTTGGGGTAAATATGGAATTCACGGTACCGGCAGTCCTTATTCTATTGGCACCAGCGCCTCGGGTGGCTGTATTCGAATGTATAATAGAGATGTGGAAGATCTTTATAAATACGTCAAAAATGGCACACCTGTCGCCATCATTAATGGGATCTTCGGACCCTTCGGCTATGGACTCCAAACAATATCTCCCGGAAATATAGGGTCTGATGTAATGGAGGTCCAATCTAGGTTGAGGGCATATGGATATTATGATGTTGACCATTTGGATGGTTGGTATGGACCGAATATGGAACGGGCCCTGTATGAATTTCAGAAGGACCATAATCTTGCTAAGGATCCCCATATCGGGGCTGAAACATTTGAGGCACTGGGAATTGTTATCATGGATTAATTTTTGTTAAATTAGTGATACTATTATTACAATTAAACCCACAGACCACGTGTAAAAAGAGAAATAATACAATTTCTCCTTTTTAATAAAATTTATCAAGGTTCTAATGGCAAACAGGCCGGATATAAAGGCGGTTAATATACCGACTATTGTAACACCCATAGATATATCACCTGTTCCGAATTTGAACATATCCCTGAACTCCAACACAGCAGCTCCCAAAATTGCGGGAATTGAGACCAAGAAGGAAAATTTAGCAGCCAGTTCCTTGTTAAATCCCCTAAATAGGGATCCCACAATGGTGGAACCCGATCTGGACAAACCGGGAGTGATAGCCAAACCTTGGAATATGCCTACAATTGTAGCATCTAGCCAATGCATGTCCTGAATGTCGCGATTTCCCGGGTTAAATCTTTCCGCCAACCATAAAAGGGTCCCCGTTATTATTAATGCGATACCTATTATTAATGTGGATGAAAAAAAGCTTTCGAATATATTACCGAACAGTATTCCCATCAACCCGGTTGGGATTGTCGCGATGATGATAAAAACACCGAGTTTTCTATGTTCATTGTTAATCTTAAAACCTTTCCCCATAACGGCTTCCTTAATTAAACGGAAGAATTCTATAATAATCATTGCTATATCCTCGGAATAAACGAAAAATATTGAAAACAACGTGCCTATATGTAACATTATTGTGAAGAAGAGAACCCTGTCTTCCGGGACCTTCAAAAGTTGCTGGGCAACAGCTAGGTGACCCGAGCTGCTAACCGGCAAAAATTCCGTAAGCCCCTGAATTATACCCAGTATTATGGCCTTTAAAATTGTCATTACATTACCCCCTAAAAATATTGGCATGAATGATTATAACATATATTAACAGACTATGTGGGGAACTTTGTTTTTAAAACTAATAAAAAAAATACTACATGGAGATAATAATATAGCGTAAAAAGAAGTTTGTGGGGTGAAAACATGTTTGTTGTGTTTACAAGGGCACTGCTGCTATATTTAGTGGTAGTGGTTGTTATGAGAATGATGGGGAAAAGACAGGTGGCACAGATGCAACCCTTTGAGCTTGTGATAATGATAATGATCGCAGATCTCGCCGTTACACCCATGGAGAATATGGACATCCCCCTGGTAAACGGAATTATTCCGATAATTGCACTTCTATCCGTGCAGGTACTGACCGCATATTTTTCCTTAAAACATGAAGGATTCAGAAATTTTGTTTGTGGGAAACCAAGCATACTGATACATAAAGGGAGGATAGACCAATCAGAGATGCATAGATTGAGGGTTAATATAAACGACCTTTTAGAAGCCTTAAGGAATAAGGATCAATTTAATATAAGTGATGTGGAATATGCTATTTTGGAAACCAACGGGCAGGTGAGTATAATTCCCAGAGCAGATAAAAGACCTGTTGTAACAGGAGATTTGGGTGTAGTGGTACAGGAAGAGCAATTACCGATTACTTTGATTACGGGTGGAAAACTGGACAGTAATAAACTCAGGAAGGCCGGGCACGACAGAAAATGGTTGATGGATCAATTAGAGAAACAGAATATAAAAAGCATAAAGGATGTATTTTTAGCGCTTATATCTACTGATGGAAACTTCTACGCACAAGAGAAGAAGAGATAGATACAATAAAGGAGGTATTTCATGCGGGTTGTTGTAGCCACTGTACTTATTTTGGTAATTTTTTTGGTTGGGGCCTTCATGATAAATAAATATGTGAATAATGCCTGCGGAAGGCTACTTGAGGACGTGGGGGAATTAGACAGGTCTATTAAGGGGGAAAACTGGGCCCGGGGTAGAGAACATGTGCAAAATCTTAAAAAACAATGGGAAATGACCAAAAAGGGCTGGTTGTTGTTTTTAGAACATTATGAAACAGATCCCATTGATATTTCCTTAACAAGGCTCGAGCAATATGTAGAAGTTGAAAATAAGGCATTGGCATCGGGTGAAATGGCGGAGCTAAGGCTATTAATTGACAGTGTAAGGAGTAAGGAAAATTTCAAATTAGAAAATATATTATAAATTCAAAACACAATTTTTATCTTTTTATGATAATGTAGCATTTTTTTGGGTAGTTACTATATAATAATCAGTAAAACCTAAATGATTCAGGGACGTAAAAGTGCTTGAATGTATATAAGACTTATTATATAATGGGTAGAAATACACTTATTTAGGTTATAAGCTATCATTAGTAAAACAACAGGAGGTGGGGTGAAAAGGTTATATTATTAAGGAGGGATAGTATGCAAGATTCTAGACGGATGGAAAAGCAGGATTCCAAAGGGTTTTTCAAATCCTTTAACAAATCGGATCTAGATGAAACAACAAAATACGCAATTATGTTTTTTTATGCCGCACTTATATTGGTTTCGGGATTCTTTTTCAACAGCATGGGAGAAATTATAGACGGATTAGGCAAAATTATTGTTGCAAGGAGTGTGCTCGT
This sequence comes from Clostridia bacterium, assembly GCA_035647935.1. Classification (GTDB taxonomy): domain Bacteria; phylum Bacillota; class Clostridia; order Peptostreptococcales; family Natronincolaceae; genus JAAZJW01. Next base: position 5,682 of record DASRMN010000238.1, read on the forward strand.
TTCAGATTACATGGCAATAGGGAATATAGGAGCCACGTTAGTTAACTGTGGACTTACAACACTTGCCTCAATAATTGTTGCTAAAATCGCTGATGTTGAAATGGACGGACTTACTATAGCGGCTATATTTACCATAGCGGGCTTTGCGCTTTTCGGAAAAAATGTTTATAATATTTGGCCCATATATTTGGGCACATATTTATATGCATTATATACAAAAGAGAGATTTAAAAAGTATTCGGCGGCCGCCTTTTTCGGCACGGCATTGGGTCCCTTGGTAAGCCAAATTAGTTTTGGAGCGGGGTTGCCCCTTGCACAGGGGATAATTCTGGGTTGCATAGCCGGGATTATAACAGGGTTTATTATACCATCCATGGCAGCTCATTTTCCTAAATTTCATCAGGGTTTCAGTTTGTACAATATAGGATTTACAGCCGGAATGACCGGGTTTTTATTTATGTCCTTCATGAGAGCATTTGGGAGAGGTCATGATACCTTATCTATAGCACTTTCAGGATATAACTTTGTTTTCACTGTATATTTATCTGTAATGTTCATATCAATGATTGCGTTGGGTTACATTTTAAATGATAAGGATTTTTCCGGGTATGGGACTATGTTGAAAAGGTCGGGGCAAGCTCCTTCAGATTTTGTTGCCTTAGACGGATTTGGGTTGACACTGACTAATATGGGTGTAATAGGTCTTATGTCTGTGGCATATGTTTTACTGGTTAAGGGAGATCTGAACGGACCGAATATTGGAGGGATTCTCACTATAATAGCATTTGGTGCTTTCGGAAAACATGCAAAAAATATTATACCTATCTTTATAGGAGTTTTCTTAGCAAGTACTCTGTTTTCATTAATACCGGGTACATCTATACCGGCTCCCGGTGCGTTGACTCCGGTGTTAGCCGCACTGTTTGGGACTACATTGGCGCCAATTGCCGGGGAATATGGATGGCTGGCAGGGATAGTGGCGGGGATTATTCATATGGTGGCGGTAGTAAATACGGCATATTTACATGGGGGTATGGACTTATACAACAACGGATTTACCGGTGGCCTTGTGGCAGCCTGTTTGGTCCCCATTATTGACGGACTGATCAAAGGGAAAAGGAAACTGGCTAAGGCCAACAATTGAATAAGGAAATAGGAGCCCCCCGTATAACGCAATGGGGGTGTTCTTTTGGCTAATTAGAAACCTATATCCCTTTTTACCTTTTTGTATTGAAAAAATTTTTATTTTTTAAGGTTTTCACCTTGCAATGATGTAAAATATTTGGTACTATGACTTACGGTATTGAAATTTAGAAATTTGATTTGGGTTATGTATAAAAATATAAAAAATATATTGACATGACATTAAAAATATGATATACTAAATAAGTCACTGCAATAAGAGCAGTTGATAATCAGTGAACAGTAGTCAGCGGTCGGTAATCAGTTATTATAAACCTGTAAACCGTAAACTGTGTACTGTCAACTGAAAAAGAGGTCTTTGAAAACTAAACAGTATAGATTTAAGCCAGCACGGTGCATGACCAAAACCTTAGGTTTTGTGTCAGACACCAA
>DASRMN010000239.1:0-4595 GCA_035647935.1 Clostridia bacterium
GGGCAATACAGGGTTTTAATATGAAAGTATTAATCCGAGTGGTTGAATCCTGTGACACCACCGCTTTATTATATATAATAAGGTGAAAAACTTGGATATATAATTGTCTAGGTTTTAGAAACCAGGCGTTAACTATGGATACCAAAAAATTGGCTATAGCCGCTTTACTTACATCAATTGCAATTATTGTTCCATTTGTTGTATTTTTTAAAGTTTTGGTCCCGCCATTTTCGGCAACATTGGGATCCCATGTGCCTATGTTTATCTCTATGCTACTGGGCCCTGAAATTGCCATAATGGTAGGGCTCGGATCCGCTCTGGGATTTTTCTTAAACCTAGGACCCATAATCGGTGCTAGGGCCGCCATGCACATAATTGTCGGGGTTATAGGCGCTAAACTTATTGAAAGAGGCATGTCCTTTGGGAAGGTTGCGACTATTACAGCACCCATACACGGATTGCTTGAGGTACTCGTAATAATTCCGTTTGTAGATTTTGACGTACATAATCTACTTGTAATCACAGGAATCGGGACTGTGCTTCACCATGCCGTGGATGCTTTCATAGCATATGTACTGATAAATATACTTCAAAAATCAAAAGCAATATCGGCCGTTTTTACAAACAGCAACTGAGCCTGTATATTTGTTTGTTTCCGGAATGTAAAAGTCTATAAATTAATTACGAGATGGGCAATTAACCTGAGTTAATTGCCCATCTCGTGATTTTTGGCACGCCCTGAGGGATTCGAACCCCCAACATTCTGATCCGAAGTCAGACGCTCTATCCATTGAACTAAGGGCGCATACATTTATCCTAGTATTAAATTCTTTTACAGGATTTAATGTAAACCTTCGGGCTCGGCACAATGCCGAAAAGACACCGTTCATAATATGGCCGAAAGGATTAGCGATTTTTTGAAAATATATTTTGTTGATATTCTGCCGACTAATTATTTTAACATGTAATCCGCATTATGTCAATAAATCAAAAAAGAAAAAGGTCATGGGTTAAGGTGTGGCTTATAGCCAAGACTTTGTCTTTGTCTATAAGCTACTTCATTCCCAATTTTATCTTTAATTTTTCCTTTAATTTTTCTAAAGCTACGGCACGATGACTGATTTTGTTCTTTTCTTTTTCTCCCATTTCCGCGAAAGTTTTGTTATATTCTTTCACCATAAATAGGGGGTCGTAGCCGAATCCACTTTTCCCCTCCGGTTCAAAACCTATTATACCTGAGCATTCACCCCTTGAAACGATGGTATCCCCATTCGGAAATACGGCTACCATATTGCAAACAAACCGTGCTGTTCTGTTATGTAGTGGAACACCTTCAAGTAATTCAAGTAATTTTTTATTGTTTTCATCGTCCGTTGCATTTTCTCCCGCAAACCTGGCTGAATGTATCCCCGGTTGGTTGTCCAATATATCTACTTCCAAGCCGGAGTCGTCCGCAATTGCCAATTTTCCTGTTTTCTTCATAACCGCTTTTGCTTTAATCAGAGCGTTTTCCTCAAATGTTTTACCGTCTTCTATGATTTTCAGCCCTTCAAATCCGACGTCCTTCATTGATAGGGCATCCAGATGAAAGTCTTTCAAAATTGCCCCTATCTCTCTTAATTTATGTTTGTTTTCTGTTGCAATTACGGCTTGTCCAAAGTTTTTGTTTGTCTTGTTGGTTTTCAAAATTATCCTCCTCCGGAATTTTGGCCCCGATTTTTGGAATTTTTGATCTCTAAAAACAAGCATGCGGGTCTACCACCCGGAAGCCGGATACCAGCTCATAGATGCACCGGACCTTTTATAATTCCGGCACTCTGATCCCTGATTTCCGGCCCCTAGCAGGCAGACACATGGGTCTGCCCCTATAGTATCACATTATTGACATGCGGGTGATCAGGGGTCACCCCTACAACCTGCCGACTGACCACTGACCGCCGGATATCAATGCATATTTAAATATGTTGGCAAATTCAGGCTTACCTCAGGATTTAATTCTATCTCTTTCCCCAAAGATAAAATGCGAACTTGGGAAATTGACGGTTCTACCTCCCTCAAGGTAAAACCCAACTCATATATCATTGACTGCTGGTATGACTTGTTACTTGGCATATTATTGATTTCTTCAGTAAAATCAATATATGCAACACCATCTTTTACATATACGTTGTTTAACACTACACCCGCCGGCAATTCACTGTAAAGCCCGGTACTTTCAGGAGCGCCCTCGAGCAATGATACCAAGACACTTTTTATATCGGCCTTTAATGCATTAGCCCCCTTTGTCACCGGAACAAAAAATGAATCCTTCCCGTTGGCTGTACCCTTATAATATACCACAACAGGTATTTCTTCCTCCTGTAGTCTCACACTCAAATTTATATTTTCCCTCTGTAAAGGTTCCTTAATTTTTGTTCCATGGGGAAGCTTTTTCATCTTTTTTCCCTCCACCAGCAATTGAACCTTATCTATAGTCTCGAATTCTGTCAATGTATACACAATGGACTGAACAATGGCCTTTTCGTCGGTTGCGTTTTCATAGGATAATATATTTTCATTAAAATCCACTTGGGCCAGCCCTTCGTTTATAGACATAGCCATTACCTTTGTTCCGGCAGGCAAAACCGGCAACAACCCCACCATCGCCAAATCATCCCTGAGGCTCGGCTCGTCTATTAACAGCTTTATAGCTGTCTTTCCGATTCCCTCTTCCCGAGGTATTCTTCTCATAACAGGAATAATGAATCCTTTATCATCCCTATAATAAAGAAGTGTTTCCCTCAGGTCCTCTTCTTCCAACAATCCGGTGTCTATTATCAAACTGACATCCTTGTCCTCATCTTTTCTAAAACCCCCACATCCGGTTAACATAATTAACAAAAATACTATAAGTAAAATAATAAACCGCCGTAAAAATTTCATACACACCATCCCCCAATCATATAATTTCACTATATCTTTACTAAAAACTCTATATATGAATTATATTATGGGGACTTGTTTACTATTCATTATTTCTTTATGCTTGAGAAATATCCCCCGCGAATGGCTCTTGCGTCCGTTACAGTAACAAAGGCCTTTTTATCGTGAGCGTCTATAATATTATATAATTTAGACAATTTCTTTCTCTGAAGAGTTACATTCAAGAGATGTCTCACGCCTTCCCTGCCACAACCTTCCACCACGGTTACCCCAAAACCGTTATCCCTTAATTTTTCGATCAACCTTTCAACATCGTTCTCTGATATCACCTGCGCAATAATACTTCCTAATGCCATTTTCTCTTCCAGAAATATACCTACATAGTTACCGGTAGCAAAACCAAGTGCATATGCAAAAATATTTAACGGGTTTTTCACTGCGCTGAGTACTTTGCCTACGGCTAATATGTAAATGGTTGCCTCCACAAATCCGATACATGCAGCAATTATACGTTTTCCCCGTATCACCATAATCATTCGAATAGTTGCCAAGCTCACATCAGTCAATCTTGCCAAAAAAATTAATAGATAACCTAAAGCAGCTCCCAATTTTATCCTCCTAAAACCTATTTTATAGTAATTATAGTATATATTTATATATATTCATAGGGCAGACAATATGAACAAAAAATAAAGAGGGCAGACATGGGTCTGCCTATTAGAGGTCAGAAATCAGAGGTCAGAGTGCCGGAGTTATAAAAGGTCCGGCACACCGGCAAACTGATATCCGGTTTTTAGGTGGTGACAGCGGACTCATGTGTCCACTGTTACCTTTTACCTTATATTTTCAAGATATTCAATAATTGCTTCGAATATCGATTTTGCAACCTGTTCTCTGTATTTATCCGTCGCAAGCTTTGCCTCGTCTGACGAATTTGATAAAAACCCGGTTTCAACCAAAACCGAAGGCATAATTGTATGTTCGAGAACAAAATAATTCGCCGATTTTGCACCCCTATCTGTCATTTTTAAATCGTTTATCAGTTTGGATTGAATTATCCCGGCAAGTTTTTTGCCGTCTGCATCCCCGGGAGAATAAAAGGTTTCAATCCCACTGGCAGAATTATTTGTAAATGAATTTGCATGAATACTGACAAACAGGTTTGCGTCCAATACATTTGCGACATCTGTGCGATCCTGAAGACCCAGTTTAAAACCGTTATTTGAATCATCCATACGGGTCATATAGGTCCTGAAACCTTCTTCTATCAACAATTTGTTTAATTTCAGTGATATATCCAATACAATCTCTGACTCCCGCATATTAAGGTTTGCGGAAATGGTCCCCGGATCCGGACCACCATGTCCCGGGTCAACAACAATAAGTATTTCCCTGTATTTAGCATCCTTGTTGTTAAACTCCAGTATCAGATCTTGTCCTCGTTCGGGTGAAAGCAATTTATGTTCCACCGAATCCTGCAGTTTCAACTGAACATTGTAATTGTTCCTGTCTTCATTTATATTGATTTCCTTCATGATATGATCATCAATATCAAGGCTTATAGGTTCTAGGTCTATATCAGTTTTGGGGACGGTTATGTTAACTATGTCGGATATCGACTGAAACTCTACATCATATTTTGTAGCCGTTGATCCTTTAAGTGTGAATTTTGA
>DASRMN010000240.1:0-5409 GCA_035647935.1 Clostridia bacterium
CGCTGATTCTAAATGACAAATCCTTCAGATCGTAACCGAGCTCCTCCAGGTGGCTTTCTAATTCATCCGAATATTTTTCTATAAGATTTTGGTCTTCTTCATTGGCCAGACCCATTTTCATAACAATATTTTTATAGTTGACTGCTACATAGATATTGACGTTGCCCATATTGTTTGTATCGAAATTCAGCAATATAGACATGTCTTTTGGATTAATTTTTTTGCTGCCTTTTTTGTCTCTCATTACATATATTTGAAGATTTTTGAGGTATTCGCTCATCATTAAGGGAAGCTGCAGCACTGTATCCTCCCTGTTTAATTGAAGTTGCAGTTCCAAGGAATCCAACAATTTTTCCCCGACTTTTTGAAGTGTTTCTTTGTCCTCTTTGGTTAAAAACGGGGATTTGCTTTCCAGCTCCTTCAGCAGTTTTGAAAAATCTTCGTATGGTCTACCTTCTATTTGCTTACCCGCCTTTATATATCTATTTATTTCATTAACTGCATTTTTGAGTTCTCCGGCAATCCTGATCACTTCCGGATTTTCATTTTTATCTATCAAATTCAGTATTTCGTCTAACTGGTGACCTATCTGTCTCTGGTTATTTAGGAAAAATGACAGATTTTGAACCTCTTTTAGCGTCAGAGGCATTGCATTCTTCATCAATAAGGAAATTATAGTATTTTTTCTTTCCGGTGAAATTTGTTTTAATATATCCACCATGCTCTTCACTTTGTCTACAATCTCTTCCGCTTGCTCGGTATTTGCAGAAGCAATTTCATCTGTTAGTTTTTCTGTACCTGCCGAAACATTCTCATCAGTTGTTCCCTCTACACTTTCTAAAACATTGTTGCTTATCCCACCCTGTTTTATATTTTCCTCCGGAATAATATTTTCATTTTTCGTCACGTTTTCGGAATTTTTTATAGTGTTTCCGGTTTCTTTGTTTTCAGTTATGTCGAATTTATCTTCCAAGATATTTTGATTTTTTACATTTTGGAGTATGTTTTCAATTTCCGCATTTTTTGTATCATTTTCTATGTCCGGTGTTATGTTTTTAGTAACCCCCGGGCCTTTTTCTCCTGCACCTATATTTTCTATATTGTTTAATATATTTTTAACTTCTGTGTTCTGATTTATTTTTTCCTTGTTTAATATGTTGATTATATCGACCAATTCCTTTAAACCCGTTTTTTCTAGGGATATGCCCTCATCCACCGCATTTTGAAATGCATCGGCTGTCAGATTTTCAATTGTTCTCTCCAGAGCTTTTTTGAGCATGTATATATCCTGTATATTGTTGTCATTCAGGGAAATTCCACTCTGCATTATAGCCCTTGCTATTTCATCCATATAATTTTCTTCCATCAAAGTACCCAGTCTGTCACTGTTTGCTTTCAAATAACCTTGTGCAATAAAATCTAATCCCTTGATAGTCCCTGTATCTACTAACCTGTCTAATGTCTCCAATAGTTCAACCTCATCTATTGACAATTTTCCCATCGAGGCAGGTTCGTTATCTTGTGTTTCTGCTATTGTTTCATCTCTTTCAACTGCTTCTTTTTCAACCACTAATTGTTGATCTTCTTCTGTACCCGACTGTTCTTCGGTTTTTATTTCATCTGTCTTTAAATTATTTTCCGTATCAATTTCAGTTCCAAAACCTGTTTCATCACCGGTTTTTATCCCTTGTTCTATTTCATCGGTCTGCAAATTATTTGATACATCTATTGTTTCCCCCGGCTGCACTTGATTTGTTTCTTCTGCCGGCATCTGTGTCGTTTCTATTTCTTGCGTTGTTTCCGTTTCTTGCGATATTTCTATTCTCTGTTCTAATTCCCGTGCTATTTCTGTTTGAGGTGTTTCAATTGGTTTCGTTTCCGGCTCCTGTGGTATTTCTGATGTTTGTGTTTGTGCCATTTCTGGTGTGTCTAACTGTTCAACCTCTTCTGTTGCTGTATTTAATGATTGTTCTGTTGATTGGTCAGTTTTCGGTATGTTTAATTCTATTTTTTCTATTTGTATATCTGCTGATCCCTTTTGTTCCGTTTCTGTTGATTGAACATCCGAGTTTAATTGCTCATTTTGATTTAACTGTTCATTCAGGGTATTTAACCACTCATCTATCGTAATGTCCCCATCTATTAACTGTTGTGAAATGTTCAGGCTCTCCAGTGTGGTAAGTAAATCCAGTTTCATGTGAAATGCCAGGGTTTTTATATCTATATTTTCAGCCAGCTCCAATATTTCCAATCTATCCAGGCCTAAGGTAATACCCCTTTCCGCAAGGATATGCCCTATGTTGTGTCCCGCAGAAACATGTCCTGTATCGTGTTCTACAGGAATGTGTTCCATCTTTTCCATAGAAGTATGCACCACATCATGCTCCGCGGAAATGTGTTCCGTGTCATATTTCATAGAAATGTGTTCGATGCCTTGCTCTATAGGAATATGCTCTGTGCTGTTTTCTGCGGGAACATTTCCTGTGTCATATTCTATGGAGATATGTTCTATATCATGTTCTGCAGGGGTATTTTCTGTGCCTTGCTCGGGGGAAATGTGTTCTGTATCATTTTCCGCAGAAATATATTCCGTGCCGTGGTCCTCGGGAATATGTTTTGCATCGTGTTCCGAAGAAATATCTTCCATGCTATGTTCCGCCGGAATATGTTCTGTGTCATGTGTTGTGTTATATTGCATATCATGTTCTATATTGATCATATCCTTGAGTTCTACTACTTCAACTTTTTCTACATTAACACCGGAGGCTATTAGGAATGCAGTTTTTTCATAATCCAGGTCAGAATTGAGTTCTACAATTGCTCCTTTTACAGACATTATTTTTTGTAGATTCTCTCCGGTTAAATCTAATCCTGTGGCTATAACATCCTTGGACAATTTTACAGTTTCATCTGTGATTCTTATTCCCATATCCTGCAATCTATTTTTGATATCGCCTTCTATTTGGGTAAGTTCTTTTTCTGTTACGACACCGACTGTACTGCTATACGCATTGTAAACCTTATTGGCTAACTGTCCCAGTTTCTGTTCTACCTTTATGGCTCCTTTTGCCACTGCATTTTTTAATTTATATAAATTGTCTATGGACGTGTCTATTTTGTTTTTGACACTGTCTATTATGGTTTTGTTTTCTATATCCTTGATATCATGAAGTTTTGAAAAAATGTTGTTTATCTGTTCGATGTTCTTTTTAGAAGTGTCCAATCCCGCTTTATCGAGTGCTTTTATGATATCCGTGATGTCTTTGCCTGCTTTATTGCCATATATTTCATAAGCTATTTTTTCTGCTTCTTCTGTGGTCATATCCTTTTTTATTCCCAGAAACCGCAAAAGTGAAAATGGGCGTTTTTCTCCCTGTACTTTTTGCATTTCTTGTAGAACTTTTTGAAGGGATTCTTTATCAAAGTCCACGTTTTTTTCTGCGATTCTGACAGCGGTATCATAATCTAATTTTTCACTTATATCTGATAATTGTTCCTTTGCCAACATAAAGGATAGTACATTTTCTTTTGTAATATTCATCCCGTGGTTTTCTAGGGATTTTATGGCTTCCGTACTTTCGGCATTTACGGGTATATCGAAGGATTTTAGTATATAATCGTATTTATTTTGGATATCCTGTGCAGCCTGTTCATCATCTGCCGTTTTATCTGTTTGTTTAACTAACTTGGATTCTTTTATGTTTCTTCTGTCTATTATTATATCTTCCCCGACTTCTGCATCCATTGGTTTATCTAATGTAATGTCCAGTGCTTTTTTATTGCCGATGGCTACCTTTATTTTATTTTCATCAATCTCCAACAGGGTGCCCCTTATTTTGGGGCTATTTGGGGTTTTTATATATGAATTAATTACGCCATGGTATATATTTTTTCTCCAAATGTTGTTCATGAAGGAACCTCTCTTTCAGTGTTTGTTTCTTATCTTTCTAACTACATTATCGTCAGTTTTTGTGTTTTTCTTTAGTTGGGTGTGGTAACTGAGTCTGATGATGCGACATTAACAATAGTTTAACAATGGTTTAACAATGGTTTAACGATTGTTTAACGGTTGTTAAAGGAAGGTACGGGACAAGGGGACGGGAGTTTTTTCCCATCTCACCATTCCCTGCCTATAGATAAAATGGAATTTGATGGGACAAGAACTCGCCGTCCCCTAGTCCCTAAGCATGTTCGAAAATGTGCATTGTTAGAGGGTGGACAGGGTCGTCCACCCCTACAAAAATACGAAAACATCCCTTGGCAATGCTGTAGGGGCAGACACACGGGTCCACCCCTACCTTTGAATGGGACAAAAAGCCTGTCCCCTCATCCCGTGCCTTTCTTCCTGCCACAAATTTCTATCCCATTTATGGAGCAAAAAGAACCGGCCCCAGAACTTTATTTGTCCCTAGCCAATCAGTCCCCAGTCAACTTTAGAACAATTATTAAACTATTGTTAAACTATTGTTAAACCATCGTTAAACCATTGTTAAACTATCGTTTAAGTGTTAAGTCTTTTATCCAAACTGCCGATAATATATAATAGGTATGTAAAGGAAGGTGTTTCTATGGAATCTATTAAGGGTGTAGGCCCGATTGATATAAGTAATGTATCCGGTGCACGGGGTGAGAGGAAAGAGATTCAAAACAGACAATTTCTTGAGAAATTTCAAAATATAAAATCAGATCAGGTGAGGGAACATTTAGAAGGGCTTTTCAATGAAATCACCGTTCAAGCGGATAAGATAAGCGAGAGACTTCATTTAAGTGAGGTTATAAGATATAAAAATCTTGTAAGGGAATTTTTGGATGTGGCTGTGAAGAATTCCCACAGATTTTCTAAACAGAATTTTCTCGATAAGCGTGGTAGGCATAGAGTATATTGTATTGTCAAAAATGTGGACAGGGAGCTTGAGGCTATTACTAGAGAATTTTTAAACAATGAGGTTGATAGGCTCGATATCGTAAAAAGGCTGGATGATATTCGGGGAATGCTTTTGGATGTTTTTATGTAATCTAAACTCAGTATTAAAAATAGGCAGATACATGGGTCCGGTAGGCTGTGTGAAAAAGCGCTTTTCCCGCTTTTTGTCGTTCTGAGCGTAGCAAAGAATCTCGTTTTCAGATCATTTGAGATCCTTCGCTTCACTCAGGATGACATTTTTCACACAGTCTGTCGCCACTGCAGTTGCCCCTAGGGAAAACCACGGGGACAGGACCTTCGGTCAAAAAAGACTGACCGCAGGCTCTGTCCCCATGGTTTTATAACAATGACATAAAATGGGGATTGCAACAAGACATACGGTAACAAAAATAAAAACAGGGCCGGGTTCGGCCCCTTAACATTATTTAATACTCTCATTAAGATATGCATTTATAAATATGTCTATATTGCCGTCTATTACCTGT
>DASRMN010000241.1:0-4626 GCA_035647935.1 Clostridia bacterium
ATAGAGTTGTTATCTATCGGATTAAATTCAATATTATGTAATACCGCTGTTGGAATAGTATCGAACATTAAACACATACTATTATTACGTCGGAGGGGAGTGATAACAGTTGGATTTACTGTCTATTCTGGCAGAAAAGAGTATAAACGAGATTCAGGAAAAAATACAATCTGTACTTGAATCCTTCAGTAATGAGGGAATAGATATAAAGGAAAGAATATATTATATTGAACCCTTCTATTGTTTAAATTACAGTGTGCCTGCCGAAAACGTAAAGGACTATACCGTTAAGGACTTTGTAAACATATTTAAATTCTGTGCCTCAAATGTCCTTTATGAATATATAAGAGACTATGAAGAGCCGGGTTTAATCCGGCATATAATCAACACTAATTATTGTTGTTTTGATATAAGGGAAAGGGTAGAAATCTACAAAAACTGTTTTGATATATTAAGAAAAAACGGGGCGGATAAATTTCTGTTGAAAGATGATGCCTTTGATCCTAAATCCAAAATTCTGCAGCAATTAGCCGATTATTTAAAGAACAACACGGAGATTAACCTAGATGGGTTTATCTTATTCAGATTAAGGGATTATCTATTAGGTCTGGATGAAATAGTGGAGAACGTGGCGGAAGACTTTTTAATGGATAAAGAATATAATGAATTCATTAAATTATTAAAATATTTTGTGGAAATCCAGGAATCTAAATTCGATATGGTGCATGTGGTTTTTGATGAAGAAACCAGGTTTAAAATATATGATCAATACAATGGATTATTGAACAACGATTGCATAAGGAATGTTGCAATAGAACTTTCAGGGGAGGATCTCAATCAGGATGATCTCCTAATCAGTGCACTGATTAATATAGCTCCTAAACAGATAATAGTTCACAGACTGTCTATACTGGAGGACGTAGAGGTTATCAGGACCTTACAAAAGATATTCCCGGGGAAAATACGTTTTTGCAAGGGTTGCAAATGGTGCAATGCACAGATAAATACAAGCAAAGAATGAAAACAGAATAAAAACAGATTTATTTGACAAAATTGATGCCAACAACTATACTAAGTTAAGTGGAACAATTTAATATTATATAGCGTTGAAAGGGAAGAGTAAATTAGACCCGGTATCAAGAGAGGGAATATCCCGGCTGCGAATATTCCTATATATGGATAATTGAAAACTACCCTGAGCTGTTACCCAGTAGCCTGAGAGTGAAAGGATAACCGGTGACCCTGTTACAGTCATTAAAGTGGATATATCAATTTAGGTGGAACCGCGGGAATGTATCTCTCGTCCTATTAATTTCAATAGGGTGGGGGATTTTTTTATATTGTACAAAAGATAGGAGGGGACATTGTGTCCACAGTAGAAATTAAATTAAAGGATGGCTCGATTCGTGAAGCGGAAAAGGGAATATCTGTATTGGATTTTGCAAAACAAATTAGTAAAGGCCTTGCGCGGGTAGCTGTGGGTGCTGAACTAAACGGGAAAAATGTTGATTTGATGGACACTATAGATGAAGACAGTGAATTAAATATTTTAAAGTTTGAAGATGAGGGCGGTAGAGAATTTTTACGTCATACCAGTGCACATATTTTGGCACAGGCGGTTAAAAGACTTTACCCCGGCACGAAATTAGCTATAGGACCACCTATAGAAAACGGTTTTTATTATGATTTTGATTCCGAACATACCTTTGTACCGGAGGATTTGGAAAAAATAGAAAAAGAAATGGAGAAGATAGTCAAAGAGGATTTTGATTTAGAAAAATTTGTGTTACCGAAAGATGAAGCTATAAAATTCACGGAAGAACAAGGTGAAGACTACAAGGTAGAATTAATAAAAGATCTTCCTGAGGGAGAAGAAATTTCATTTTATAAACAGGGTGAATTTATAGACCTTTGTGCAGGCCCCCATGTGCCTTCTACAGGTAAAGTAAAGGCGATTAAATTGCTCAACATAGCAGGTGCCTATTGGAAGGGTGACGAGAGAAACAAAATGCTCCAAAGGATTTACGGAACATCTTTTACTAAAAAATCGGATTTAAATGAGCACCTTCATAGACTGGAGGAGGCCAAAAAAAGAGATCACAGAAAATTGGGCAAGGAATTGGATTTATTTAGCTTAAGTGAAGAGGGGCCGGGTTTTCCGTTTTTTCATCCAAAAGGAATGGTTATCAGGAACATTTTGGAGGATCTCTGGAGGAATGAGCATGCAAAACGCGGGTACGAAGAGATAAGGACACCCATAATTTTGAATGAAGAACTTTGGAGAAAATCGGGACATTGGGATCATTATAAGGAAAACATGTACTTCACAAAAATAGATGGAGAAGACTACGCCATAAAACCGATGAATTGTCCCGGTGCCATACTGATGTACAGCAGGAAAAAACGTAGCTACAGGGATTTACCTATCAGAATGGGTGAGCTTGGAATAGTACACAGACATGAATTATCAGGCGTTCTGCACGGGCTTATGAGGGTCAGAAGTTTCACACAGGATGATGCCCATTTATTTATATTACCTGAACAGATTAAGGATGAAATAATCGGGATAATAGATTTTGTGGATCATATTTATAGTACCTTTGGATTTAAATATCATGTTGAGTTATCAACAAAACCGGAGGATGCTATGGGCACAGACGAAGAATGGGACGTTGCTATAGACGCTTTAAAGGCCGCCCTAGAAGAAAGGGAACTGCCATATAAAATTAATGAGGGTGATGGTGCATTTTATGGCCCTAAAATAGATTTTCACTTGGAAGACTGTATTGGACGTACATGGCAATGTGGAACAATTCAGTTGGATTTTCAAATGCCCCAAAGATTTGATATAAGTTATGTAGGCCCCGACGGTGAGGATCATAAACCCATAATGTTGCATAGGGTAATATACGGAAGCATAGAAAGGTTTATCGGAATTTTAATAGAGCACTATGCGGGAAGATTTCCGACTTGGTTGTCTCCTGTTCAGGTCAGAATATTGCCTATTACAGATAAACACATCGGGCATTGCTTACAACTTGTAAGAGAAATGAAAGAAAAAGACATACGCGTAGAGGTAGACACGAGAAACGAAAAGGTAGGGTTTAAGATAAGAGAGGCTCAATTATCCCAAATTCCGTACATGTTAATAATTGGAGACAAGGAAGTAGAGTCAGGAAAGGTGTCTGTCAGATCGAGGGATAAAGGAGAATTGGGCGCCATATCAACAGAGGCTTTTGTCAGTGACGTTATTAAAGAAATTGAAGAAAAACAGTGAAACGGGTAAAAGTGTAAAAATATGGGGTCAAGCCCGGATTATCCGCTTGAGACAAGCAAATAATTCGAGCCTGACCCCATAGTCATATGATCAAACTGCTTCCAATTCTTTTTCCTTTTTTTCAGGTTTGGGACTCGGTGAGAAGTCCCCCAATAATTCATCTAACTCTGTTTTATTCAGGGCTCCTTTTTCCAAGAGTGCAGTAGATATTTTTTCCAGTTCGTTTTTATGTTTTTCCAAGTAGTTATATGTTATTTTATAGCATCTGTCTATTATCTTATTGATTTCCCGATTTATAGAATCGTTCAGAGAGCGTATCATATCAGGTTCATTGTGTATAAAACCCAAATCACTCATTCCGTAATCACATACCATTTGCATTGCGGTTTCGGTAACTTTTTTTAAATCATCCTTTGCCCCTGTTGACAAATGGTTAAAAATCAACTCTTCTGCCGCTCTGCCGCCAAGCATTACCATAATTTTATCGCATAATTCCCCTTTGGTCAGAATATATCGGTCATCTTGGGGCATATGGATAACATAACCCAGTGAATGTCCCCTTGGGACAATAGATACCTTCTGCACCATATCTGTATTCAGTATCCTTCCGATAAGAGCATGGCCGGCTTCATGGTATGAAACAACCTCTTTCTCTCTGAATAAAATGGTCGGGTTTCTGATTTCAAGTCCTGCGACTATTCTCTCAATTGCTTGTTCAAAATGGGAAATCGTAATCGTACGTTTGTTTTCCCTGACTGCTATTATAGCAGCCTCATTTGCAATGTTGGATAAATGAGCTCCACTCATGCCATGGGTTTTGCGAGCTAGGTCCGTGATACTTATGTTTGAATCCAAAGGTTTGTTCTTGGTGTGTATTTTTAGGATTTCTTCTCTATCCCTGACATTTGGATTACTGATATACATATGTCTGTCGAATCTACCCGGACGCAATAGTGCCTCATCCAAAAGATCGATCCTGTTGGTAGCTGCAATAACTACCACGGTCTGATCTGTGTTAAACCCGTCAAGCTCAACCAAAAGTTGATTTAATGTTTGGTCTTTTTCGTTATTGCTGTCCAAGTGACGCTTAGCACCGATGGCATCAATTTCGTCGATAAAAATAACACTCGGGGCTTCCCTTCTGGCTTTTTCAAAAAGCGTCCGGACCCTCTTTGCGCCTACACCCACATATTTTTCAACAAATTCAGAACCGCTGGCTGAAAAAAAAGCAGATTTTGTCTCACCTGCCACGGCCGAGGCCAACAAAGTTTTTCCTGTCCCGGGGGGCCCGTAAAATAATATACCTTTGGGAATCCTAGCACCCATCTTCTTATATCTTTCTGTTTTAT
>DASRMN010000242.1:0-3945 GCA_035647935.1 Clostridia bacterium
CAGGACCCAATCAAGAAATATTAAAAAACTGTTAAGGAATCAGCAAAAATTTGTTAGGAATCTTAATTTTAAAGATTGTGCCTCTGCCTTGCCTGCTTTCCACTTCTATTTTCCAATTATGTGCTTTCAAAATATTATAAACTATAGAAAGCCCAATTCCTGCCCCGCCTGTATCCCTTGAACGTGAAAAGTCCGAACGATAGAATTTTTCAAAAATAGATTCCAAATCCTTTTCCTTGATACCGATCCCATTGTCCTCAATACTTAATAAATAAAAATTAGTCATGTTTTGTCCCATGATATCAACATACCTCTCTGTTTTGGACAAATCCGTATATTTGAGGGAGTTATCTATTAGGTTAATCAATACCTCTACAATTCTTTCGGGATCACATAATACGGTGGGATTATTCTGTATATCAACTGTAATCCGCACGTTTGACGATTGGACTAGAGGTTTGACTACCTTAATACTGTCCTCTATCAATTCTGCCAACGGCGCTTCTGTCAGATTTAATCCCTGTTCTGTAATTTTAGTCAGGTTAAGCAATTTTTGTATTAAATTGGTAAGTCTGTCTACCTCCGAATCTATATCCTTCAGATATTCCTTATATATTTTTATATCGTCCTTACCATAGAGCAAAGAATCAATCAATGCTTTAATAGATGCCAAGGGGGTTTTGAGTTCATGGGAAACATCCCCGATAAACTGATTTCTGCCTTTATCTATCCTGTATAGCTCCCCGCTCATTAAATTGAAATTTCCCGCCAGTTTTCCTATTTCGTCTTTGCCCTTGATATCTACGGTATACCCGAATTTGCCTCGTTCAATCTGTCTGGTAGCCTCCGAAAGTTTGACTATCGGGCCGGATATTTTGTTACTTACTATGGCGGCAACTATTATACCAACCACTGCCGCACCTATAGAAATACTGATCAGCCTAACCCTGAAATCTGCGATATGTCTGACCGCATCGTCTATATTCGCGGATATAAGAACAGCGCCCGTCACTTGACGTTGATTTTCAACTATAATTGATACAGGCACCGCAACCTGTAGAATGTTTTTATCTTCCTTATTGTAATATCCGATTTTTTCTTCTAGGTCGAGGGCGCCCCTTACTTCATCGTTATGGACAATTTCATCCTCTAGGGTATGAAAACTGTCCGCCAATATACGAGCATTTTTATCCAGTATAACGACCCTTTCACCCGGCGTGGACGAATACCGCTTTGCTATCCTTTTTAAATTTACCAAATTGTCCATGCTGTCTCTACTGAGATCACCTATAATATTAGCCGTTTTAAGTGAGTCTACCTCTATATCCCTGAATGTGGACCTTTTAATATTTTCAATAGCCGTGTAATTTATAATAATCAGGGGGATAAACATTAAAAAAATATATATTAAAACGATTTTCTGCTTGATGGATGAAAACATGACATCAGTCCCTTTTAAGGTAGTAACCTATTCCCCATTTCGTTTTGATCATGGTTGGATCCAACCCCGATTCCTTGAATTTATCCCTCAGGTTTTTAACATGCACGTCTATGGTGCGGGTGTCTAGGCATGGTTCCTGCCAGACCAGCTCAAATATCTTTTCCCTGGAAAAAACCCTGCCTTTGTTTCTGACTAAAAGTTCCAATATATCGAATTCCTTGGGGGTTAATTCTATCTTAACGTTACTTCCATGTACTGTCCTAGATTCTGTATCTACCCTTAAATCTCCGGATTCGTAAATATTGCCTTGGGCTTCATAGCCTTTTTCAATCTTTTCCAGTCGTCTGGTAATTGCCCTGATTCGTGCAATAAGTTCCCTAGTGTTAAAAGGCTTGGTCATATAATCGTCCGCACCCAGTTCAAGTCCCAGTATTTTGTCTATATCCCCGTCTTTTGCCGTTAACATAATTATGGGAACATCGGAATTCTTCCTTATACGCCTGCACACGGAAATACCATCGAGTTCAGGTAACATCAGGTCCAGAATAATAAAATCAAAACCTCCGGTTTCAAATACATCCAGCCCTTCTTGTCCGTCATAGGCTACAGATACCTTGAAACCTTCCTGCTCCAAACTTTTCCTCAGCCCCTTTACCAATAATTTTTCGTCGTCGATAATAAGTATTTTCATAGTTTTCACCCCGGAATTAACATGGGGACAGCAGACTGTATGAAAAAGCATTTTTCGCACTTTTCTGTCATTCTGAGACGGCAGTATTAACGGTGCTTACGAAGAATCCTGATTGGTTTGAAATACAGATCCTTCGCGGGTCAAATTTTTACTGCTCATCTCAGGATGACAAAATTGCAGTGCTCTTATAGCAATGATAATTTTCACACAATCTGACGGTTCTATTGTTAATTCCCCCACGTTAATTTAGTTTTCAATCAGTGCAAAAGATAAATTTGCCGAGCAAGCCAGTTCCCCGTCCACATATGCTTTTGCCTCCGCTTTGCCGATGCCGCGCCTTAAGGCAGTCATTTCGACTTCCATACGAATTGTATCACCGGGCACCACCTGTCTTCTGAATTTACATTTATCTATGCCGGTGAATACCCCCAGCTTATCTTTGTTTTCCTCTAAACCCATGCAAACAGCTGCCGCCACCTGTGCCATTGCCTCCACTATCAGAACCCCCGGCATTATGGGCTTCCCCGGGAAATGTCCCTCAAAGAACGGTTCATTTATGGTCACATTTTTTATGCCCGTTGCCCTTTTCCCGGGTTCCATATCTGTAATTTTGTCCACCAACAAAAACGGATATCTGTGGGGTATCAGGTTTTGTATTTCTATAATATCCAATTCCATTTTTATACCTCCTAATTAATTAACACGGGGACGGCAGACTGTGTGAAAAAGCACTTTTCTTACTTATTGTCATCCTGAGACGTACAGAATAAACCCCCCGCGAAGGATCCCCAAAAGCGAGATTCTTCGTAAGTACCGTTAATACTGCCAGTCTCAGAATGACACAAAGCTGAAATCCGGAATGACAATTTTCACACAGTCTGACGGTTCTGTTGTTAATTTAATGGGCTTTAAATTCGGTCCAGACACGGTCATATTCTTTTAGGAAGTCACCCGGGTCTAGGAACACTTCACAGTTTCTTATTATATCATCTGAAGGATAGGCCACCTCATCATTTCGGGTTTCCTCATCCAACATTTCCATAGCGCCTGCGTTAGGTGTTGAGTAGCCTACATAGTCTGTATTTTTAAAGGCTATCTCGGGTCTTATCATAAAATTAATGAATTTCTCCGCAAGTTCTTTATTTCTGACGGTTTTAGGAATAACCATGTTGTCAAACCATATATTGCCCCCCTCTTTGGGTACCACGTAATTGAAATCTTCTCCCTCTTCTATTATAACCACAGCTTCCCCTGACCAAACTACCGCGAGTGCTGCCTCTCCCCCGATCATCATGTCCTTTACTTCATCTATAATATACGCCATAACTAGCGGTTTTTGATTGATTAATTCCTGTTTTGCCAGTTCCAGTTGCTCCGTGTTTTCCGCATTGAGGTTAAAACCCAGTTTCTTGAGTGCAACTCCTATGGAATCCCTCTGGCTATCCAACATCAGGATTTGTCCCTTATATTTTTTATCCCACAATATATCCCAGCTGTCTACAGGTTCCGTGACTATTTTTTCATCATAGAGTATCCCTAATGTCCCCCACAGATATGGCACTGAGTACTCGTTGTTCGGGTCAAAGTCCAGATTTTTAAACGTTCCGTCGATATATTTATAGTTATCGATATTGTCCATATCAATTTTTTCCAACATGTTTTCCTTTATCATACGTTCTATCATATAGTCCGATGGGAATAATACATCGTAACTTGCACCGCCGGATTTAAGTTTCACATACATATCTTCGTTGGTTGAAAATGTTTCATATATAACCTTTACACCATATTCTTTTTCAAATTCCTTTAATAC
>DASRMN010000243.1:0-5875 GCA_035647935.1 Clostridia bacterium
ATAAAACACATAATAATACCGGTCGCAACACTTTAACAACGGTTAAACTATCGTTAAGGTGCGGACCGGTATATTGTAAACTACCAAATCTATTTTGTCTTTTTTTTGTTCATTGCTTCATATTTCATCTTCGTAGCTTTACCACCTCTTATATGTCTCTCCGCCTTATTGATATCAAGTATAACCTTTACTTGACTAGCCTTTAGAGGGTTTATCTTGGGAAGTCTCTCTGTTACATCTTTATGAACTGTGGATTTGCTGACTCCATACACACGAGCTGCCTGCCTAACTGTTGCTCCTTTCTTGATAATATAGTCAGCTATTTCAACAGCCCGCTTTTCTATGTACTCCTTCACGGCTAACCCCCCTCTATTGTAGCACCTAGTCTATAATATGAGGGGGATTGGCATTTTAGAATTATTTTGTTAAATTCTTAGAATTAGGATTCTGAAATTTTCCCTAAATATAATTCCGGGTTTATAAATTCATCATCCCTGAGTACCTGAAAATGTAGTAAGGGACCTTCCAGCGTTTTGTTGGATGCCGTTTTACCTACCCCGCTGATAGTTTGTCCTTCTTTAACCTGTTCCCCTATTTCCACCATTGCGTCTGTGGAAAGATTGCTGTATATAGTTGATAGTTCGCTGTTATGCCTGATTACAATAGTGATTCCCATAATGGTGTCATTAATAATTTCCACCACTTCACCGTCAAGTGCAGCCTTTACAGGAGCCCCTTCGGGTGCTTGTATATCTATCCCTTTATGGGTACTCCATTGATTAAGGGTTTTATGATATACCAAATGATCATCGGCAAAAGGTAATACCAGTTTGCCCGTTACCGGCATTGCCATGGTTTCGGTGACTAAAACTTCCTCGGTATCATCCGGATCGAAAGTTGCCATTGTTTCCTCAGCTTCATGATATTTTCCCGCAGAAGATTTTTCTGTTGCCCCGGTCTTACTGCTTTCTTTTGTAGTATTTTTGTTCTCCTGTGATTTCTCTTTTAAATCTGTAACGGGATCCTTCTTGCTGTCCGCAGGTTTCCCTTCGCCTATTTTGCCCGTTTCCTGTGCCTTATCGGTACCTTCTATATCATCTTCCACTAAGGTGACCTCCGGCTGTTCATCCTCCCCAAACGGATTGGTAGGGCCTTCACCTATAAAATGACCTTCGTTTTGATTGTCAACCCAAAGGGCTGTTGCTGTGATAATAACTATGCATAGTATTAAAATGGTATAAAATCCCTGTCTGTCCTTGATCCGCTCAAATAATTTTTTATCTTTGTTGTCTCCACCTTCGTTATTGTTATTCTTTGACGACATTAAATTCACCTCCTAATGCAATATGTTAATAAAATGAGATTGCGTCTCTTGCTTTATTATTGCCACTTAGGAGGGTTCTATACAAATAAAGATAAAAATAAATAGGATAGGATAAACCACGGGGACTGGTTCCCCGGCCAACAAAGACCGGCCACGGGACCAGTCCCCATGATTTATCAAGACCGGTCATGCAAAGACCGGCCATAGGACCGATCCCCATGATTTATCCACACTGACCATCTAGTTATCTCTATGACTTTTTAGGACACTAAGGCTAACCCCTTGGTAATAATGTTTCAGGATTTCACTGAATGTACTGCCTTGTTTAGCCATTCCGTTGGCGCCCCATTGGCTCATGCCTACCCCATGCCCGTAGCCCTTGGTTGTAAAACACATATCCTTGCCTTTAACTTCTATTGTGAAGTCGGCGGATCTGAGTCCCAGCAGTTCCCTGACCTCTCCCCCTGTTAATTCTTTATTGCCTATTTTTATTTTTTTTACATTGCCCCCTTTGCTTCTTTCCAATATATTTATTTCCGAGGCAACTTTTTTTGTATCTATTTTAAAATCTTTATATCTTCCCTTAATCTTGGCCACAAAATCCTTTACGGTGATTTTATAACTATCTACAAAGGCAGGGGAATCCTTTTCATAGGGACTTGATACGCTACGCAGATAAGGTACACTTCTTGCAAATACGTCTTCTGAATTTTCCGTAGTGCCTCCGCTGGTGGAATGATATAAAGGCTCTATCGGTTGCATATTATATGTCATTATAACGCCTCTGGTGGATGCTACCGCTTCTTCGATTCCGGGCAAATATTTCTTCATCCACTTTTTGCCATGCCTTTCCTCCAATTCTTCTGTGGAGAGCCATGCTTGACAGTGAAGGTGGCTGGTACATACAATTGCACCGAGATGTTCGGGGCAGCCTCCGTCCCCATATACAGATTTTCTCCAAAGCGCGTAGGTTCTGGCTGCTACCGCTTGGGCCTTCAGAGCCTCCATTTCAAAAGCAGCGGGTACTTCTGCGGCTACGACTCCCACAATATAGTCCTCTAATTCCAACTGCATGTTTTCTTTCGTATCATGATTAAACACTATTATAGCTAAATCCGATTCTATGGTCTGCTGTTTTGATAACATGTCCCTGCCCGGAATGGATATGTCGCAGTCCCTTAGTATGAAAAGAGGTATAAGAAAAACAACGATTATCAAGAAAATGACCGTAAAAAAAATCCCCCTCATTTGTCACAGCTCCTTATTTTAGAGGTCAGAAGCCGGAATATCGGTGTGCCGGGACACAGGGGGACGGTGCTTTTGTGTTGTTGGAAGGACACAACACAAGAAGAACCGTCCCCCTGTGTCCGCTGGTTTACCGCCCCCGCTGTGTCCAAACCTGGTTCCCGATCCCTTATCTCCCGGATAAAAAAAACCGGCCATAAGACCGGTCTCCATGATTTTTCGACCCTTGACCTTTGTTTCTTAATACAAGGTATATGTGACAAATCAAGGGGTTAGAATTAAAATTTTATTTTCTGTATATGTTCGCTCCTAAGGATCTCAGTTTTTCTTCTATGTTTACATATCCTCTGTCAATATGATGAACATCCATAATTTCCGTTGTTCCTTCCGCTGCTAGGCCTGCCAGAATTAAGGCAGCCCCCGCCCTTAAATCCGTAGCTTTTACGGGTGCTCCTAAAAGATTATTTTTACCTTCGATAATTGCGCTACGCCCTTCTATTTTAATATCGGCACCCATTCTTTTCAGTTCACTGACATGCATAAACCTGTTTTCAAATACTGTTTCTATAGCAATACCTGTACCTTCCGCAACACTCATCAAAACCATAAACTGGGATTGCATGTCCGTGGGGAAACCGGGATAAGGCATGGTTTTTATATCCACGGCTTTCGGTCTGTTATGCCCTATTACCCTCAAACTATTGTTTTCTATAATCACATCTGTTTCACATTCTCTGAGCTTCGCAATAATGGGTCTTAAATGATCGGGTATCACATTGCGCACCAAAACATCTCCTTTGGTAACAGCCGCTGCGATCATATAGGTACCCGCTTCTATTCTGTCGGGTATAACTACGTGAGAAGCCCCTTTCAGTTCTTTTACACCGTTAACTCTTATAGTATCTGTGCCTGCGCCTTTCACATCCGCACCCATCTTGTTTAAGAAATTTGCCAGATCTATGATTTCCGGCTCTTCCGCCGCATTTTCAATAAATGTTTGTCCTTCGGCCAATACTGCGGCCATCATGATGTTTTCCGTTGCGCCGACACTTGGAAAATCCAAATATACATTATTCCCGATTAATTTTTCCGCAGATGCTTCTACAAAACCGTGGCCCAATGTAATTTCCGCGCCTAGTGCCTTAAGACCTTTCAGATGCAAGTCTATGGGTCTCGTACCTATGGCACAACCTCCCGGCATGGAAATTCTTGCCCTTCTCATTCTGGCTAATAACGGTCCCATAACCAAAAAAGAGGCCCTCATTTTTCTAACTAATTCATAAGGTGCTTCTATTTCATCTATATAATGGGCAGACACTTCTACCTTGTCCCTTTCGGGACGTTTTACATCTGCACCGAGGCTTGTTAATACTTGGCAAATCACTTCTACATCAATTAAATCAGGAACCCCTTCCAAAGTACAGCAACCATCTGTAGACAACAGGGTTGCGGCTAATATGGGCAAAACAGCATTTTTGGCTCCGTTTACACGAACTGTCCCTTGTAGAGGTCCATTTTGTTCAATGATTATTTTGGGCAATTCTCCTTCCTCACTTTCTTTTTTAGTTAAATATCAAATCTTTGTGTACCAAGATTATTTTCAGAAGGAGTTTCAACTTCTCCTAATTTTTCAGAGACTAAGACTGGAAACTGGATGTCGGAAATTGATTTTCAGTTTAGTAGGTTGTGGTTATCAAAGGAGTAGCGAGCCATAAATAGGTTTTATCCTCATATTCGCTGTATCTCATAGCCAATTGGATATTCACATTTTTTCCTTCGTATCTGATATGGGAACCGATCAGCGGGCTGTAAGCGGTGATACTGGTAAAAGACACATCTTCCAAGACTTCTACCTTTTTTGCTTGTAGAAATCTGAATACAGATGTCTGTTTTTGTTTTTCTTCCGCTTTATTAAGCTTGCCTGAGTGCACTCCCGTTAAACTGACAGTGGTTTCTACCCTATTATGATGCTTATTCAAAAAGTCCCTCACTTTATTACTAATACCTACTATTTCTTTATATCCTTTATTTTGAACGATGTCAACCATAATATGCACCTCAGGTTGTTCCACTATCTGGGTGCTTAGTAATTTTATTACTGTCATATTTCCGTCTTTATTAGGTACAAATGTTATAACTTCGTTGTAGTTTTCGTCCTCTATTCTTTGTTCCAAAACAGTTTCTTCCCCGATATCGGATAAATCCTCGAAATAATTTTGATGATGGGGATGATAGGAATCGCACATATCGTCCATGTTGATAATCGTAACCTTTTCGTCTACATTCAGAACCCGCATTATGTCTTTCTGTATTGTTTCTATTTCCTCAATGGTTAGGAATGTGTCGGGAATAGAGGTTGATATGTTTATATTAAACTCCTCCATTTGGAAACCGCATGTTTCCAAAGCCTCTAAAAGCAACATTTTTTCTTGTATGTCTGAATTTTTGGTATCTTGCGCCGATGTGTTGTATAAAAAACCTACGAATAAAATTAAAATAAATCCTAATAGAAAATTTTTTTTCATAATGTATTCCTCCTCATATAGCAAGGGTGTGGCAAGGGGACGTTTTGTTTGCCATGTTTTGTGCCAGCCCCGTGTGACGGACGGTAAACCTTTGTCCCGCCTAGGTTGTAAATAAGGAAAGGGCCCAAAATTGTAATAAGATATTAAAGGGGGACAAGAAAAAATACCTACATTACAACTTTTAAACCCTTCTCCATGTTCTAATTATTGACCTGATAAAAGAAGTCTATACATTATTTTTAAATTTATTTTAAAACTTTTTTCCCGGGCGGTCCTTGGGGGCAGGGCCTTTTTCCCATTCAAAATGCACAATGGGACAAGAGACCAGTCCCCAAGGACCTCATGTGCCTTTCCCCACCCTATTCTAAAACCTTTCTTCCGGCAAACTCTATGGCTTTTTCTACTATAACATTTACAGCATCTACGATATACACGGCATTTTCAGCATTTGTAAGATTTTTTTCCAGTTTAAATGTTTCGTTTACTACAGAAAGTTCGGTGCAGCCCAGTATGAACACCTCTGCTCCTCCGGCCTTAAGTTCCTCTATCGCATTGTATATTGCATCTATTTGAATTTCTTTTTTTCCTGCTTTGATTCCATATATTATTTCCATAATGGAATTTTGCATTTCTTTTTCTAGATTTATAACCTGAATATTTTGCCTATTAAAATATAAATCATATATTTTGGCTTTTAAGGTTCCGTCCGTGCTCAATAGCCCAACTTTTTTACTGTTCGGATAATTTGATTGTATGAATTTTGCGGTTTCTTCAATCATAT
>DASRMN010000244.1:0-5888 GCA_035647935.1 Clostridia bacterium
GAGACAGATTGGGAACATTATATGTATCTTTTATTGCAATTATTATAGCATTGCCGATAGGTGTAGGGACAGGGCTTTTGTTGTCTACATATACAAATGGCAGATGGAAAACCATTGCAAGAGGAATCATTGATATCTTGGCAGGTATACCATCTGTAGTATATGGCTTTATGGGTCTTTTAATAATAGTTAAATTTTTTGAGACCGCTTTTGATTTTCCCACAGGTGAGTCCATATTAGCCGGAGGCGTATTGCTATCAGTTATGATCCTGCCCTATATAATATCTACCTGTTTGGAGACCATGGACAACATATATAGGGAAAACTTATTTTCCTCAGAGGCCTTGGGAACATCAAAGATATATATGGCAAGAAAAATTGTATTTCCGGAAAGCAGGAAAGGCATAATAGCCGCTGTCATTTTGGCTCTGGGCAGGGCCATGGGGGAAACTATGGCTGTTATGATGGTAATAGGAAATGCACCGATTCCCCCGAAACTCTTTGGGAGGGCTCAAACAATCCCATCCTTAATTGCTCTTGAGATGGGAATGGTTGAAGTGGGAAGTCTACATTATCACGCCCTCTTTGCTTCCGGGTTAGTACTCATGATTATGCTCCTGATTATAAATATAATTTTCTATTATATCAGAAAGGGAATTCATGCATAGTAACAAAGGATGATATCATGTCGGAAAACATAAAGGAATTACTGTTTAAAATATGGATTATATTAAGTGGGGCAACGGTTCTTTTTTTAACTTTATTTATATTCGGATATATAATCAGGCATGGCTTTCAGTCCATAAATGTTGAATTTATATTCGGCAGCCCAAAAGGAATACCGCTAGGCGCGGAAGGCGGGGTTTTACCCGCCATTATGGGCAGCCTGTTTCTAACGATTGTTGCGTGTATTTTCGCGTCCTTACTGGCAATTTCGACATCAATATATGTAGTATATTATTGTATGTCAAAAAAAATTGAAAATATAATTCATATTATAATCCAATGTATGGCCGGTATACCTTCAATAGTTTTAGGCCTTTTTGGATATACGCTTTTGGTTGTTAATTTAAAATTGGAAAGATCGCTTTTATCCGCCGGGATAACTTTGGGAATTATGATTTTTCCATTTATACAAGTCAGGGTTGAAAAAGCTTTCAGGGAAACCAGTGATACCATAATCGGATCATCCTACGCTCTGGGGGTATCTAATTCCTATACATTTTTTAGGTTGATACTCCATATGTGTAAATTTGAAATAGTTTCTGCAATAACTTTAGCAGGCGGATTTGCAATGGGGGCCGCGGCCCCAATAATACTTACAGGGGCAGTAATATTTGCACCTATACCCAAATCTCTGCTATCACCGGTTATGGCCTTGCCTTTTCATTTATACATTCTCATAGGAGAAGGTGTTTCCCTTGAAAAAGCTTATGCAACGGCCCTAGTTCTTGTATTGTTACTCCTTATAATAAATATAACTTCAATAGTTCTGGTTTTTAGAAAAAGGGGGGCCAACTGAATGAATATCATTGAATTGGCAAATCTAAATGCGTTTTACGGCAATAAAAAGGTATTAAATAATATCAATATGAAGATAAAAAAGAATAAAATAACAGCTATTATCGGGCCTTCAGGCTGTGGAAAATCCACCTTACTTGCTGTTTTAAACAGAATGATAGAGGAAAATGGCGGTAGTATTGAAGGTAAGGTTATTTTTAACGAAAAGGACATTTTAAATTATTCTAAAAATG
This sequence comes from Clostridia bacterium, assembly GCA_035647935.1. GTDB lineage: Bacteria > Bacillota > Clostridia > Peptostreptococcales > Natronincolaceae > JAAZJW01. The sequence goes on from DASRMN010000244.1 coordinate 1,755, forward strand.
AATTAAGAAGAAAAGTAGGGATAGTCTTCCAAAAACCGAGTCCGTTTCCATTGTCGATATACGGGAATCTTGCTTATGCCCCTTTGTATTATGGAGTTAAAGATAAAAAATTATTGAATGATATAGTTGAAAACAAATTAAAGATTTCAGGGCTTTATGAAGAGGTTAAGGATGATTTTAAAATGTCCGCACTGGAACTTTCAGGTGGCCAACAACAAAGACTGTGTATAGCAAGGGCCCTTACGGTAGAACCCGATGTACTGTTAATGGATGAGCCCTGTTCGGCACTGGATGTAAAAAACACTACCAATATAGAAGACATGTTGTTAAATTTATTGGATGATTATACCATAATCATTGTCACCCATAATCTTTTCCAGGCAAAAAGAATTTCAGACTACACTGTGTTTATACTGGATGGAGAGGTTGTTGAATTTGGCGAAACAGAGCAAATATTCAACAATCCAAGGGATATAAGGACTAAGGAATATATAGAAGGAATGTACGGCTAAATAAATTAACACGGAGACGGTTCTAAATTAACAATAGAACCGTCCCCGTGTTAATTATATGGCCTGAGGGCCCTCATGTTTTGTTTCGTAAGGATAAAAGAATCTCTCTATTTTTTCGAATACACCGAGCCAAGATAATTTAGCGATAGCTTGTCTTATTTTCGGAGAAGTCTCCGGCCGGTCTGCGGGCGGCTGATTAATTTGAGCCAAAAGAGCATTTTTCAGTCGGGATTCAAAAACAGGCAGTTCTTCTATTATCGGCTTATCCGCCTTAACCATTCCGGGCAAAGGGACATAGCTGATTAAACCGCTGTGATTAATCTCATCCCCCAACCAAGGCCTTAGGCCGGGTAAATCTGACACCACCACCCTTAATCCGGAAGCCAATGCTTCAATTATCACCAATGGAAGTCCTTCGTAAAAGGAAGGTAACACAAAAACATCTCCTTGTCGAAAAACATTCCCTAATTCTGATTGACTCACAGTGCCGGGGGCAGTAAGTTTAAAAGGAACCCTTTTCGCCATGGCCGCTAATTTTTTTTCTTCTTTTCCGTCACCCGAGCCAAACAGGAGCAGTTCAAAGTTTGGTTCCTCCGAGTACAGCAGTTCACAAGCCCTGAAAAGGGATATTACCCCTTTTGCATGGCTCAGCTTGCCGGCATAAATAATTTTCCTCACTTTATTTTTTTTCCTGTAAGCGGGCGGATAAAAAATAGCCGGATTAAAGCCTACACCACCTATTGTAATTGATTCTCCGGGTATTTTGTGAATACCTGCTATTCTTTCAGCTTGAAAATCATTTAGGGCCATAACTCTTTCTATTCGGCTACAGCCTGTAATCACCTCATCTGTAAACTGAGGGGCCAATTCTAATTGTCTTAAATCCGTGGCATGGGATATACAGATTACGGGGATTTCAGGGGCCAGCTCCTTGACTAATGCCGATAATAACCATAAGTGATGAGAAATAATAAGATCGGGCTTAAAATTATCTAAGGCATTTTTTATAGCTTCCACAAAGGCTTGCCGCCAAAGCAGATACATGGAAGGGGTAAGCTCTTTGTATTTGGTGCTGGGATAAGGCATTGTATCACTCATTCCCACTACGGGAAAAGGTAGTTCTTCAGTGTCAAAGTAAACCGGGTAGACAGTCATAGTAGAGGGAAACTGAAACTCATCCATCTCATCATTTCGGGAAATGCCTGCAACTAAAGCCTGAGGATATGATTTTTTTGCTGCTTCCTTGATAATTCCCTGCAGGTAAATACCACTGCCTGTATAATCAGGTTTTTGGGCAATCAGGTGCAAAATTTTTTTCATAAAAACATCCCCCACGTTAAGATTTTATACTGTACCGTTCAATAAACAAATTACGACTGTTTTCTTATATCCCATATATGGGCCTATGTTATAATTCCGGGCATGATGACAGGCCGGAAATGCAAACGTCCCGGGGCACGTTATGATACATTTCCGTCTTGATGAACTATCTGTTCCAATGGCCTTTTTTGCTCTATTTTATCCAGTATTTTCAAAGCAGCTTTATAAACCTCCCCAACATACTGATGATATGCATCCCGAAAATCAAGAAACAGCCGATTGTCATCTTCTACCGCCGATTTATACGCCGCCCATGAATACCACATCATGGCTGCCACAGCACATAAACCTAACACATGGTATTGTTCTTCCAAGGTGGCCTCCCTGTCCAAATAATATTCCAACATTAATAAAATATCATTTCTTCGATATTCCGCATCTACACAGAATGTGGCTATATCCTCAAAAGGATCGGCCATAGCAGGAAATTCCATATCAATCAATATAGGATGAGAATACTCTTTTGTTATAAGCAAATTATTGATAGAAGCATCACCATGAGTAAAACAAAACTTTATATCAACAGAATCCATATACCGCTTAAAATGTCGCATGTCTTCCAAATATCCATCAAAACCGTCCAGATAGTATTTTTCTCCTCCAACCTCATATACATATGTTCTGTATCTTTCCATTCTGTCAAACAATGTATCTACAAAGGGAAAATCAATACCCTGTCCATGAAGTTTACGCAAAATACGCATACTTGCAACAAGTTCTTCCTTGTTAGTCGAGGAAGGAATTCTGCTCCCTTCGTAATATTTACTTATCTTTATACCGGTGTCTTCAGACAGGAATATGACATCATCCGTAATTTTAAAAGGCGCAAGCAATTTATAGGCTAAAGCCTCCCTACTTCTGCTGCAAAATTTCTCAGTACCGGAACCCGGTACACGGTATAAATAAGGCTGTTCATTAGCTATAATAACAAAATTACTATTATTGGCACTGCGCCCGGGATTGACATATATTTGCTCTATCTTGTCGGCGGTAATACCAAGTACGTTGCAAAAAGTATCAATATGTTCTTTGTTAAGTAAATTTGCCCATTTATTTTCCATCATTTTATCCCCCCATAACATCATGGTGCAAATAAATATTATATGCAGGGTCCACCTTAACCAAATCCTGCAGGCAGTCTATTTCGTATAGTTGTCCATCCTTGACGCGAATAACGCCCATGTCTATTTTATCGAATATCTCATTAGCCACTTCATCATATGCTAACTGTTCATATCCGACTTTGTGATATGAAACATTTACAGCATCAATTAATTTTTCTAGGTCCTCTTTCATCCAATAAGCGATCCCGTACATATGGTGATCAAGCAGAACATCCGGTTTCGGACGAACTACCCGTCTTACCCGGTCATTTTGTAAATCAAATCCCCATTCATAGTTTTGAAGCGAAACATTTCGCATCAAATAACGGGATTTGTCCATTTCGCCTTTTATAATAGATGAATCAAAAATACAAAGATCAGATTCACAGATAAGGCAGTTTTTATTGCGTAGATAATTCATAGCAGCATAAAAGGATGAAATTGTATTCCTACTCGAATAGTCTTTATTTTCGACAAGCGTTATGTTATTATATTTTTCTTTCAGATATAGATACTTATCTTTTTGGTATCCTACGGTGATGATAATTTTGGGTATACCGGCCAATAAAATGGCCCCTATCAAAGTCTCTATTATTGGCGTTCCATGGACCGGAATTAAAGGTTTCGGTATTTCTTCGGATATAGGGCGAATTCTCGTACCCATACCTGCAGCCATTAACAGTGCAGTTGTTATTTTATTTGCCTTTTGGTTATCCTGACATTTTGACCTCATTTAAGGACCTCCCCAAATAATATTCAAAATTGGCTGTTTTTTTCGTGCTGATAAACAACAGTGCTAAACAGGATGCCAAGGTACATGAAGGTAGATAACAGTTATACCCTTTCTGTTTTTGAAGTGGTATCAAAGCAAACCTCAATTATCCCGTGATGAGGTTTTTGTTGCTCCAAAGGCGGAGGTGTCATATAGTCCCCATAATTCCTGGTTAGAACATAAACATATTCCTTTGGAATTGGAAACCTGTACCCTTCAAATTTCCACTCGATGGAATCATAAAATATACTTTTTTTAACCGTAAATCTGTCATACAAATCTTTAGCTGTGCTATAACTCAAGTCCCCTACATATTCTGTGTTTTTGTTGTTAAACATACATGCTATTTTTGTGATCACTTTATCCA
>DASRMN010000245.1:0-3188 GCA_035647935.1 Clostridia bacterium
CTTTAATATATATTATGGTATAATATTAGCAAGGTAATCGAATTTACGAAAGTATGGTTACCATCATAACTGTATTAAGTTACAATCTTAACCACCCTGCTGCAGCAGGGTGTTATTTTTTATCTCTATCCAAATAGGAGATAAGTGATATAAGTAATATACCAAATGTCAGCAATAAATATAGTGTCTCATATATACTCATCACACCACCTCCCTTCATCTTTCGTGAAGTAAGATGGCAACCACACCCTGCTTTTCCGATTACCTTACATCTATAGTATCATATCCGTTGGAGTTGCACCAACATAAAAGTTAAACTAACACGGGAACAGTTTTCCCGTTTTAATTTTTACCTCAGTCTGCTGAAAAGAGAATTAAAGAAGTTTTTTATCGCATCCAAAATCCTTTGCAGCAAAGATTTTACCTGTTCATTATCTCTCAAGGTTTTATCCAGTTTTTCACCTATCCCCCTGAGTTGGTCTTTTATCTCTTCCGTGTTCAGGTTTAATTTGTTTATTTTCTGCATCAGTTTGGAAATGCTGTCGATCTGTTCCGCATTAAGATTAATATCCAGACGCCCCGCTATGTCCACTATTATCCTCTTTATTTCCTCAGAACTTTTTGCTCCTTTTTCGACAACCTTTTCCTTGACAGATTTCACCAATTCGGTCGCTTTTTCTTTTCCTATCTTTTCGCCCAGTTCTCCTGTCTTGATGACTTCTTCATTTGCCACCCTTTTCTGTTCGTTGCCGATTTTTCTGCCTGTAGCCTGTTCAAAGGCCTTTAATATTCCCGTAAGTGCTCCTGTTCCGGAAACCGAAAACGGCGCCGCCGCAATTACTTTGGCATCTTTAACACCGGCTGTAACCAAAGCATTTCGATACATCTCTTTGGTTACCCAGGATATATTATAGGTTTCCACTTCAATCCCCGAACCCTTCCCCAACACTTCTACATATGCAGAAGATATGGTGATTTTGCCTATCTGTTCCTCGGGCGCTATGCCCTCCAGAAATGCTCTTTCTTCTTGATTGTTTACCTCTATTATTTTCGCTGTTCCCTCAGATACATTAAAGAGATCTAAAATCTGTTCTCTTTGTGCGGCATTTAAATCTTTGGCAAGGGTCACCACTACGGTATTATCCGCATATGCAAAAATATTGAATATGGAGATGAAAACCAATATCATAACTATATATTTCACTAATCTGTTTTTTATCATTTCCACACCTCGTTTGGCTTTATTTCTTATTTTACCACATAATGTGCACCTTATACCAATACGTTTCGAAGCACCCGGAACGGTAGGCTGTGTGACAATTGTCACTCCGGACGTCAGCAAAAAGTCCCGGTTGGTTAAAATATAGATCCCCTGCTACACTCAGAATTTATACATGTTATCCACACCACGATAAAAGAAAGCACTGCCCTCAGGTACAGATCCCTCGCGGGTCAAACTTATTTTGTCCGTCTCGGGATGACATTTTCGACAAACTATTCAACTGTCCAACTGACCAACCGGCCAACTGTCCAACCGTCTAATACGCCCTAGCCAAATATACCATGTGCTTGGCTTCCCTGCCACAAAAAGCGCACTTGTCTCCCAAGTTTTCTTGCTCGAAGGGAATACACCTTATGGTAACACCGGTTTCATCTTTAATGTTCTCCTCACATCCTGCCTCACCACACCACATGGCTTTGACAAAACCCGGCTGTCTGTCCATAACCTCCTTCATTTCTTCAAATGTTTTTACTGTGTAAGTCTTTTTATCCCGCATAATCCTAGCTTTGTATAATAAATTATGGTTTATATCCCGTAATAATTCTTCAACAGTTTCCTCCAGATTATCCAAGGAAACAGCTTCCTTTTCTAATTCATCTCTCCTGAATAATATTGCTTGGTTTTTTTCTATATCTCTGGGACCTATTTCTATCCTTATCGGGACACCTTTCATCTCCCACTCGTTAAATTTCCAACCCGGGGAGTAATTTTCACGATCATCCAGCTCAACCCTGAATTTGTCCTTAAGCCCGCTGAATAATTCCTGTGCTTTGTCCATCACACCCTCCTTGTGGAACGCTATCGGTACTATAACTACCTGTACGGGAGCTACTCCCGGGGGCAATACCAATCCCCTGTTATCTCCGTGGGTCATTATAATTCCGCCAATTAGCCTTGTGGAAACGCCCCAAGACGTATGATAAGGATGCTTGAGTTCCCCGTCTCTGTCCGAATATGATATATCAAATGCCTCTGTAAAATGTTTCCCCAAATTATGAGATGTTCCCGCCTGTAATGCCTTACCGTCATGCATTAGGGCCTCCATGGTGTAAGTAACATAAGCTCCGGCAAATTTTTCCCTTTCGCTTTTTTTACCTGTGATAACGGGCATTGCAAGCAGTTCTTCCGCAGTTTCTCTATAAATACCCAGCATTTGCAAGGCTTCTTCCTCCGCCTCATCATAGGTTTCATGTAAAGTATGTCCTTCCTGCCATAGAAATTCGGAAGTTCTTAAAAACGGCCTTGTGCTTTTTTCCCAACGTACAACATTGCACCATTGATTATATAAAAACGGTAAATCCCTATAGGATTTTAACCACCTTGAATACATTTCGCAAATAATGGTTTCTGATGTGGGCCTTATACAAAGTCTTTCTGCCAGTTCTTCGTCCCCGCCGTGGGTAACCCAGGCTACCTCGGGAGCAAAACCTTCTACGTGTTCTTCCTCTTTTTTTAATAGGCTCTCCGGTATCAAAAGCGGGAAATAGCAGTTTTTATGTCCCGTGTCCTTGAATCTCTTGTCCATATAATCCTGTATGTTTTCCCAAATAGCATATCCGTACGGTTTAATAACCATGAAACCTCTGACAGGCGCATAGTCCACCAAATCAGTCTTTTTTATGACATCTGTATACCATTGTGCAAAATCCACTTCCATTGGAGTGATTTCTTCAACAAATTGTTTATCCTTTTTTGACATGTTTATGTCTCCTTCCTAGCCTTTATATGAAATTTGTTATTATCTTGGGCAGACATATGGGTCTACCCCTATTTTCTAATTATACTGACTATTGATTTGGCGGCTATTCCTTCGCCCGAACCTACAAAACCCAATCCCTCTGTGGTTGTGGCTTTAACATTTACTCTGTCAATCTCAATGTTTAAAGCCGATGCAATATTATTTCTC
>DASRMN010000246.1:0-2719 GCA_035647935.1 Clostridia bacterium
GTAGCCGCAAGACCCATCCCGAATCCGTTTACAGCAGAATTTGATACAGCAAGAGTGGGACACATCCCTATTACCTGTACAAATGTAGGATTGTTGAAAATTATTCCATCCATAAAAACTCTTCTATTATTCATAAACTCACCCCCGAAATTATGGTTTATATGTTATTTCAGTACGCTATTGAACAGCTCTATTGATGCGTTAATCCCACCTATTGCAGCTTTCGATGAAGTGGTGGCACCTGAAATTTGGTCTACATCCTCATTCAATTTGAGTTCTTTTTCCGCCGACAATCCTTCGAATTGTGACCCGAACTCCTCCTCGGTAATTCTATCCCCCAGATTAGGGGTTTCCGACTGCGAGGATACCCTCATCCCTGCAATAGTTCCGTCAACATTAATACCCGTTAATATAATAACATCGCCACCATACCCCTGGGTCTTCGTTTTAATTACATAACCAGAAGTATCCCCGCCTTTTATAGCCCTGTAGGCTTCCTCAATCTCATCTATATCGGCAACCGCAGGGTCTTCTACTACCTCAAAGTCATCAGCGTCAGGCAGTATTTCCCTCATATATGCAAGGTTTGCTTCAATGGCCTTTTCCTGAATAATATCCTTGGTAATATCATTTGTAACACTGAGTGCACCCGCCGATACAGCGGTCACTATCAATAATGTCAGGCCTAACTTGATTATATCGCGCATTAGTTACCTCACCTCCCCAAACACCCTAGGACTTGTGTATTTTTCAATTAAGGGTGCAGCAATATTCATCAGAAGAATAGAAAAACCTACTCCCTCCGGATAACCACCATAAAGCCTGAATATAGAAGTTAAAATTCCACAGCCGAATGCAAAAATCACCCTTCCCATTGGTGTCACCGGCGCAGATGCATAATCCGTGGCCATATAAATTGCGCCCAACATCAGGCCACCCGCCAATAAGTGGTATAACATAAAATAAACATTAAATTGTCCGAAGATCAGAGTAATTACTGCTACCGTAGCAATGTATATTGCAGGTACTTGTATGGAAATAACGCCCCTGTATACTAAGTATATTCCACCCAGTATCAATAATATTGCTGATGTTTCTCCTAAACAGCCCCCTGTGTTTCCCATTAACATATCAAACAATTTAGGCGCTTTATCCGGGATTTCAGTAAGCCCCTTTACAAAACTCAGGGGTGTTGCGGTAGATATAGCGTCCACCCCGGGTTCAACCCAGCTTGTCATGTGGCCGGTATAGGAAACCATCAACATAATCCTAGCTGCCAATGCCGGATTCATGAAATTATGTCCTATCCCGCCAAAAAATTGTTTTACAACCACTATGGCGATAACAGCACCCAAAATCGGAATCCACCACGGGGCGGAAGATGGTATATTAAAAGCTAACAACAGCCCCGTCACTACTGCACTCAGGTCATTAATAGTTATGGGCTGTTTCCTGATTTTTTGGAATACAGCTTCCGAAGCAACAGCTGTAAGCACCGATAAAAGTATAATTTTTGCTCCGTTTATTCTAAAATAATATAATGCCCCTAATGTTGCAGGTAACAATGCAATTATTACATCCAACATCACTTTTTGTATCGTATTTTCATCCCTGATATGGGGTGAAGAAGATACAAACAATCTTTCTTCCATCAATCTTCCCTCCCACTAATTAATTATTTTGTTTCTTTTTCTTTTCAGCAATTGCAGCTTTTGCTATCCTGATAGACTGCAACAAAGGCCTTTTTGATGGACAGATAAAAGAGCATGACCCGCATTCAATACAATCTAATGCCCTATATTTTTCTGCATGTTCCATCATATTATTTAAAGAATATGCGCTAATTTGTAGCGGTTGAAGATTAACAGGACAAATTTCAACGCATTTCCCACAACGTATGCATTGTTCCGGCTCCGGAATTCTTGCTTCTTCCTCATCAAATACTAACAACCCGGAAGAGCCTTTTGTTATTACAACTTCGTCCGTATATTGAGCAAATCCCATCATAGGTCCGCCCATGATGACCTTCCCCGGGGTTCTGGAGTAACCTCCACACTGTTCGATTACTTCCTTAATGGGTACTCCCACCTTTATCAACAAGTTTTTTGGATTTGCCACGGCATTACCTGCAACAGTAGTTATTCTTTCAACAGACGGCATACCTGTTTTCAACACCTTAGCAACCTCTGCTGCCGTTGCAACATTGTGTACAACTACCCCAGCATCTGATGAACTTCCGCCCGCCGGTACCTCTTTGCCTATACAGGCATAAACCAGTTGATCGCTTGCACCCTGCGGATATTTTGTATGAAGTGCAACAATTTTAATGTTAGGGTATTGTTTTGCAGCCCTTTTCATGGATTCAATAGCATCCGGCTTATTATCTTCAATGCCTATAAAACCGTTCCTTGAGTTTTTTGCCTTCATCATGGCCCTTAATCCATAAATAATATCCTCCGGATTCTCCAACATCAGGCGATGATCCGCTGTTAAATAAGGTTCACATTCCGCCCCATTCAGTATAAAGTTATCAACTCTTTTGTCTTTTAGTTCCGTTATCTTGACATGGGTCGGAAAAGTAGCGCCTCCCATACCAACTATTCCCGCATCTTTGACAGCGGCCACAATTTCTTCCGGTTTTAATGATTCAATGTCCCCTACCGGTTTTATAGAAGGATGTACTTCATTTAAACCATCGGATTCAATAACAATAGCCTGA